>NZ_JAMYMA010000011.1:0-231354 GCF_040318275.1 Mesorhizobium sp. M1217
CACTCGGCGCATACCTGATGCTGCGCCGGGCGGGGGGGCGCGTGCTTTTTAATATCCACCCGGGTGGGGGGCGGGCGCGTGTCGTACGGGGGGTGGGGCCCGGGGGGGTACCACGCCGAACCAGAAGCCGGCATTGCGGCCGATCCTGATATTGCCGATCAGCGTGGCGTCGGGCGCGATCCAGTTGCTGTCGGCGTCCTCGAAGGCGGGCGCTTTTCCGTCAATCGCGTAGATCGGCATCGCTGTCTCCAGATTGTCTCACACCGACAAGGTGCCAGACCCTAGAAGCGAAGCTGCCCACGACGCAATGGCGATCACCACCATGCCCAGCGCCAGCGCCCAAATGGTTGCGGTACAGCCGCAGGAGATCAGCCCCAGCACCGAGATGCGACGCTCGCGCCAGGCGTCCAGCGCCTCGTTGACGAACATCAGCGGCCCGGCGCAAGCCGTCGCGGCGAGCGAGCGCAGCATGTGCTTCGACGATACATAGGGCTGGACGAAGGCAAGCTTGCGGCCGGCGACCAGTTCCATCGCCGATCCGGCCAGGCCGCAAGCCGTCAGCCCAGCCATAAAACTGAATATGATTTGTTCGACCGGGCTCATCTTTACCCTCCGTTTACCATGAAATCGCACAGTCGCCTGCAAAGCTGCGTAGCAAGAGCCGTGCCGCGCCGAGATGTGCCGTTCAGGCACACCGATGGGACGGGAAACGAGGATCGCGATGAAGCAGGCAGCCGCCACAGAGGGCCCGCAACTCAGCGTCGTCGATTCGACGCTGATGAAGCGGGTGTTTTATGCGTTCGCGACGCTGGCGCTGCTTTCGGTGGCGATCAGCCTTGGCGGCAAATGGTTCGGCCGCTCGATCGCCATGGCCGGGTACACCGACGACACCACGGTCCACAAGGTCGTCATCGGCAACAATGTCATCGCCGTGCCGGCCAATGTCATCCGCTTTGCCCAGGCCCGGCGCGACGGTATCGCCTCGCGGCTCGACCTCTATCTGCGCTATCCCGAGATGGACGGCTACAGCGAGGCTGCCCGCAACGACTTCAACCACACCGGACCCAGCAAGGACATCATTTTCCTGTCGTTCGAGCCGCAGATGATGTCGCGCGACATGAGCGGCCGCTTTGCGCCGATCTACAGCGCGCTGATCGCCAAGCCGGGTACGCCCGGCCCTGGCGGCACCACACTTTACGCTTTCAGCGAAAAATCAGGCTATCTCAACGAAGTGCTGGCGGTCGCAAACCGCCCCGGCAAGGATCCGTTCGTTGCCCGCTGCCTGAGCGGCCCGAGCGCGGACGAGTCGCTGGCGCCCTGCGAACGCGACATCCTGGTCGGCGACGATCTCAGCCTCACCTACCGCTTCCCCCGGGAATTCCTGGGCGACTGGCAGGCGCTCGAAGCAGCGATTTCTGGCGAGGCGGCACGTATGCTGAAGACCGGGCGGTAGGGCTTGATCCTTTGACCGACCCTGAAGGGCTGAGGGCTGGAGCCCCGGCCAATCGCGCTACCAATCTCCAGGGTTTGGGATTAGCTGCCCACCACGCCTTCGTCATCCTAGGGCGGAGCAGGAGCGAAGCGACGTCGCGGGGACCCTGGGATCCATGCCGTTACCTCAGTCGAAGAATGCAGCGGTTCAGAACTGCACTTGCGTCGGCACCGGCGCCAGCTACCCTTCAACCATGACCGGCTACGCCTACATGACTGCAAGCCAGAAGCGCGGCACGATCTACATCGGTGTCACCAACGACCTCGGCCGCCGCATGCCGGAGCACAAATCTGGCGAAGGCTCGCGCTTCACCAGCCGCTACGGCGTACAGCGTCTGGTCTGGTACGAGGAACATTTCGACATTCGCGACGCCATCCAGCGCGAGAAGTCGCTGAAGCGCTGGCCACGCCGGTGGAAGATCGAGCTGATCGAGAAGACCAATCCAGAGTGGTTCGAACTGTTTCGCGGGACTGGTTGGTAGAGGACGCCCAGCCGGTGCCAAGAAGCATTCGATTCTGGTCAGAGTGGAGCACTGCCGCGAGGTAACGGCATGGATCCCAGGGTCTGCGCCGCGTCGCTTCGCTCCTTGCTCCGCCCTGGGATGACGAAGGGAGGGATGCTCCAGCCAGTCTCCGACGTCTGCGCTCCGCCATCAGGCGGTCCCGCCTGCAACAAGCAGGTCCGGCCAGCACCAAACTCGCTGCTCAGGCCAGATCGATGTCGAGGATCGCCATCGAGAAATTATAGTCGCCGTCGTCCTCGTCCTTGAAGACGATGCCGAGGAACTCGTCGCCGACATAGACCTCGGCCGAATCTTCCTTGCGCGGCCGCGCCTTCACTTCGAGTTTGGGGTTCTGGAAGGTGCGCTTGAAATAGGCGTCCAGCTTTCTGATTTCGTCCGGCTTCAACAGTCTTCTCCGATCGTCGCTTGCTCAAGTGCGTCGCGTCTGAAGAGATCGATGCGACGCGCTTTAAATCTTGCTTCATGCATGTCGCTATCCCAAAACCGCTGGGCACTTTTGGGCGACATGCATTGGTGAGCGCGCTTCTGGCACGTCGACAATGGCCATGTAAAGGCAAGCCGGCATAGGGGGCAGGAATTCAGCCCCTGCCCGAGCACTCAGATGTCGAAGCTGACGACGTGGTCCATCGTCTGCGACGGCAACAGCTGGTCCATCTGCCGCGAAGGCTGGTCGCAGCCGGTCTCGCCGACGACGCGGGCCGGCACGCCGGCAACCGTCTTGTTGTGCGGCACCGGCGACAGCACCACCGAGCCGGCCGCGATCTTCGAGCAATGGCCGATCTCGATGTTGCCGAGGATCTTGGCGCCGGCGCCGATCAGCACGCCGTAGCGGATCTTGGGATGGCGGTCGCCACCGGCCTTGCCGGTGCCGCCCAGCGTGACGCCGTGCAGGATCGACACGTCGTCCTCGATCACCGCTGTCTGGCCGACGACGAGGCCGGTGGCGTGGTCGAGGAAGATGCCCTTGCCGATGCGGGCGGCCGGATTGATGTCGGTCTGGAACACCGAGGACGATCGGCTCTGCAAATACAGCGCGAAATCCTGGCGGCCCTGGTTCCACAGCCAATGCGCCAGCCGGTGCGTCTGGATGGCATGAAAACCCTTGAAGTAGAGCACCGGCATGATGAAGCGGTCGCAGGCCGGATCGCGGTCGTAATAGGCCTGGATGTCGACGCGCACCGTCGTCGACCAGTCCTTGTCGTCGGCCGCCATCGCCTTGAATGTCTGGCGGATGAGGTCGGAGCCGATGTCCTGGTGGGCGAGGCGCTCGGCCAGCCGGTGGATAACCGCTTCTTCCAGGTTTTCCTGATTGAGGATGGTCGAATAGAGGAACGCCGCCAGCAGCGGATCGCGGTTGACCGCTTCCATTGCTTCATCGCGGATCGAACGCCAGATCGGATCTACCGGCTGCACCCTGGTGGGACGGGAAATCGTAACGCTGTTCATCTGATGTCTCCGGCCATCCAATGTCTCAGGCCATCCAATGTCTCGGCTTGGCGGCTTGCCTATTCTCCGGCCGCACCTATAAGCCAGATCATAGCACGGGTGAACTCAATTTTCCTTAGTGCTTCGTCAAATGGATTTGGTTGGCGGAATTTCAAGCAGCCATGGAAAACGCAACCTTGATGGACGACACGCTGAAGCGCGAGCTTTCCGCGCTGTATGACGCCGCGGATCGCCACTACCACGACCTTGGCCACATCGAGGCGATGCTGGCGCTGGCCAACGATTACAAGGCGTTGCTGCATGATCCTGAAGCAGTCGAAGCGGCGATCTGGTTCCACGACGCGATCTACGACAGCCGCGCCAAGGACAATGAGCCGAGGAGTGCCGCACTTGCCGAGACAAAGCTCGCCGGCCGCGCCGATGCACAACGCATCAGTCGCATCGCAGCGATGATCACTGCCACCGCCAGCCACGAATTGCCGCCCCTTGGCGACCAGCATTCCGTTCGTGACGCGGCGCTGTTCCTCGACATGGACCTGGCGATCCTGGGTGCCGCGCCTGACGTGTTCGACGCTTACGAACAGGCGGTTCGCCGCGAATATCAGTGGGTCGATGAGCCGATGTGGCGGGCCGGCCGTGCCGCTGTCCTAAAGGGCTTCCTCGCGCGTCCGCATATCTTCCATAGCGAGGAATTCCGCCGGCGCTTCGAAACCCAGGCCCGGCAAAACATGGCGCGCTCGGTCAGGGCGCTTGGCGATAACCTCAGCCCAGACAAATCCTAATCCGGAAACGTCTCCATGCGCTGCGCATAGGCCTTGAAACCGGCTCGCCCGTAGACAGATCGCGCGCCCGGATGATCGTGGGTATCGGTGTGGAGCCAAACCCTTTCGGGTTCATGCGACCAGACGGCGCGCAGCGCCCGGTCGAGCAGGTACGGCCCAAGCTTGCGGCCCTGAAGAGCCGGAACGACCCCGAAATGGGCCAATTCGACAACCGGCTGGCCGACGCCCGTGAATTCGCACAGGCCGGCGGCTTCGCCATCGACGCGCAGGACATGGATATGCGTCGACGGGCTGGCGAGAAGGCGCTCGATGTCGCCCAAGGGCATGCGCAGCCGCTGATCCCATTGCACAGGCTCGCCAACGGCGCGGTAGAGGCTGATGTAATCAGCGAGGCCAAGCGTTTCGCGCACCACTGCCGCGCCCGGTGCGGGTGCGGCAAAGCCACAGCCGGACGGCGGCTCGGTCATCTCCAGATAGGTGACGACAAGATCGACCATGGCAACTCGCGCAGATTTGAAGCTGAGGGGTCGCGTCGGTCGCTTGCCTGCCGGAGGCTTGTCGAGATCAGGTGAATGCGCCAAAAGTCGATGCCATTGCCCACAGCATGAACCCCCCGGCCGCAAGCGACGCGCCATTGACCACGATGCCAGCCAGGCCGAGCACACGATTGTCGTCTGGGCGCCCCACGGCCATCAAGCCGAAGACCACGCCGATAAGATGTGCCAAAGGGCCGGCCATAAAAAATACCGCAGCGAAGAAGCCCGTCGCACTGTTCTGGAGCAGTGGGGAGGCGTCGCTCGGCATTGCTATCAACGCGGTGATCGCAATCGCCCCTGTCGCCAATGCGGCCACCGCTAGAACAACGGACCATTCGCCGAACCTGCTTTTCGCAACGACGCCCGGCAAAGCGGCGTCGCTTCTTCCCCATTGTGCCATCGTACCCCCCCTGCCCTCGTTCAGCGCGTGGCGGGTTTGAACCGATCCACAAGTCGCGCTTATTTACTGCTGTATCGTTGCAAAACCGCTAAGAACCCAGCTTCAGGCCCTATGGCCGCTTTGGGAGCCGTCCATCAAAGCGGATGCTCCCCATAAAACTCCAGCACACGCTGCTTGAAGGATTTGTCGCCGACCGCCAGCATGTGGTCGCGGCCTTCGATATGAAATGCCCTGGCGTTCGGCATCAAGGCAGCGAGTTCATCCGGCGAGCCGCCGATGTCGTCCTTGGTTCCCACCGCAATCAAGGTCGGCTGGGCAATGCGGGCAATGTCGGCCTCGCTCAGCAATTCGCGCGACGTGGCGATGCAGGCGGCGAGCGCCCGGCGATCGCTGCGGGTCTGGTCGGCGAAGGCGCGGAACGAGCGGCCGCGCGGGTCGCTGGTGCCTGCGGGATCCTCGGCCAAGAGGGCGTCGGCTATCGGATCCCAGTCGCCGACGCCGTCGACCATGCCGATGCCGAGACCGCCGAAGACCAGCGTCGCCACCTTGTCCGGCTCGGAGAGCGCCAGGAAGGCCGATATGCGCGCGCCCATCGAATAACCCATGACATGGGCGCGTTCGATGCCGAGATGGTTCAAAAGCGCTGCCGCGTCGGACGCCATTTTTGCCGGCGTGTAGTCTGCTTCGTCATAGCTTTTCGACGACGAGCCATGGCCGCGATTGTCGAAGGCGATCGCACGGTAGCCGGCATCGTTCAGCGTCTTGAACCAGCCGGGCGACACCCAGTTGACGTAGTGGCTCGACGCAAAGCCGTGGATCATCAGCACCGGATCGCCCTGCCCCGATGCTGGCTGGCGGTCAAGGAAAGCAAGCTCGAAACCGTCATGGGAGAAGAACTGCATCGGCCGAAGATCCTGCCCGTTCAGTCGGAATCGACATTCGGCGCATCGCCCTTGTCGGGCGGCGGCATGGCTGGCCCCGCCGCCGTGCCGATGGCCGGATGGCGCAGCAGGTCGCCGTCCTTGATGCCCTTTTTGGCGGCGGTTCCTGCCTTGAGCTCGAGCACGAAGCGCACCGGTTCGTCCGGCGAGATGATCGCCTCCGACTGCGGCTCGCCTTGCTTGATCGCCCGGATCCGGCCGTCCTGGCCGACGAAGATCAGGTCGAGCCGCAGCGGCGTGTTCTTCATCCAGAAACTCACATCCTGCGGCGCACCGAAGACGAACAGCATTCCGTGATTGTCGGCCATGTGGCGGCGGAACATCAGGCCGGCCTCGCGCTCGGCGGGCGTGTCGGCGATTTCGACGGAAAAAGAACGCTCGCCGGCCTTCGTCACCGCGACCAGCGGCGCCGGGTCGACCGGAAGGATCATCGCCTTGCCGTCGGCCGAACTCGGTTGCTGAAAATAGAAGAAGGCGCTTGTGGCGACGATGAGGAAAATCCCGGCGCAGAGCGCGCCCGCCGTCAGCCGGTTCCTGTGAGCCATATGAAATCCTCGGCCGGAACTAATGCGAGACCGGCAAGGTACCCATATCGGGGTGAATTTCGGCAGCCATAAGGCCTTTGTCGCCGCGTCCGAAGCGGACCAGCACCACCTGGCCCGGACGGAGTTCGGTGATGCCGTAGCGGCGCAGCGTCTCCATGTGGACGAAAATGTCCTCGGTGCCCTCGCCCCGGGTCAGAAAGCCGAACCCCTTGGTGCGGTTGAACCATTTCACCAGCGCCCGTTCGAGGCCGCTTTCCGGCGTCACCGCGACATGGGTGCGCTGCTCCTGCAGCTCTGCCGGATGCACCGCCGTGGTGACATCCATCGAGAGCACGCGGAAAGCCTGCAGCCCGCGCTCGCCCTGCTTGACCAGGCAGACAACGCGGGCGCCTTCCAGGGCGGTCTGAAAACCGTCCTTTCGAAGGCATGTCACATGGAGGAGGATGTCGCCCGAAGAACCATCATCGGGAAGGATGAAACCGTAGCCCTTGGCCACGTCGAACCATTTGATGGCGCCGGCGATTTCGACGAGATCGGCCGTATCGGCGCTCTCATCCCGCTTCAACGCATCGCTACCGGCCCCGTCCCGCCCCATGAAAGAGGCCTTTTCCCCCATAAGAACGCCCCCTTTTTTCAAGAAACACCGCAACTGATTCTTGACGCCAGATTAACACCGCGGCTTCCGGTGTGTGCAAGACCTGACGTGCCTTTTTTCACGGTTCCATACAGGAATAGCGGATTTGTCGTTTGCCGGCGCCGGCAAGCGTGGCCAATTGCCCTTTGGCCGGGCCGCCCCTATGTTGCGCCGCAACGCAACATACGGAGGAAATCCATGCGCTATCTGCATACCATGGTCCGCGTCGCCGACATCGATGCTTCGCTCGATTTCTACTGCAACAAGCTTGGCCTGAAGGAAGTGCGCCGCCACGAAAGCGAGCAGGGCCGCTACACGCTGATCTTCCTCGCCGCGCCCCAAGACGAGCAAAGCGGCATCAGCGAGAAAGCGCCGCTGGTCGAGCTGACCTACAATTGGGATCCGGAAGACTACAAGGGCGGCCGCAATTTCGGCCATCTCGCCTATGAGGTCGACGACATCTACGCCACCTGCCAGCGGCTGATGGACAATGGCGTCACCATCAACCGGCCGCCGCGCGACGGCAACATGGCGTTCGTCAAATCGCCGGACGGCATCTCGATCGAGCTGTTGCAGAAAGGCCCGGCAAAGCCGAAGGCCGAGCCCTGGGCGTCGATGCCGAACACCGGAAGCTGGTAACCGATCACGCCATCTTGAGCGGACGTCGCCTGGCCCTGGTTCGGTTTCGCGTCCGCATTCCCAAGGAGAATTCATTCATGCCGACCAGCCATGTCGACGTCGCCACCGAACATGCCAGCCGCTATCTGCAGCAGCTGTGCAAACATTGGGCGCACAAATTCCCGGTCGAATTCGACCCGAACCACGGCAGCATCGATCTGACGCTCGGCCGCACTATTCTCGATGCCGACCCGACGGCGCTGCATATTGCGGTGACGACCGACGAGGCCGCCTCGCTCGAGCGCCTGGAAACGGTCGTCGCCGACCACATCAAGCGCTTCGCCTTCCGCGAAGAGCTGGCATTCGACTGGAAACGCGCTCCGGCCGCGTAGACGACCTATCAACCGCCGGCCTTGGCCATCTCCAGCAGCATCAGCACGGTGCGCCAATTGCGCGCCGTGCCGGGCACCTTCAGAACGCGCGGGATGAGATTGGCAAAGACCGATTTGCCGAGCCCGTCGGGCGCATGCAGGTAAAGCACGTCGCCCTTGATCTCGAAGCGTTCGGGCCCAGTGCATTTTTCCGCCAGCCGGGCGAACTCGTCGGCGGTCGGCTGGCGCTCCAGCGCATAGGCGTGCAGCTTGGTCGGCTCGCCCGCGACTTCCGGATAGGGATTTTCCGCCGCCAGCCGCTCGAGCCAGCCGAGATCGCGCACCATGATGCGCGAGTGGAATCTCCATTTCTTTTCGAATTCCGCTTCCAACCGCCTGGTCAGCATCGCCGCATCGCCATCTGGCGACCGGAAGACGGCGTTGCCGCTCTGCACATAGGTGGCGATATCTGAGAAACCGAGCTCCTCGAAGAATGACCTGAGTTCTGCCATTTTGACGATGCGATTGCCGCCGACGTTGATGCCGGAAAACAGCGCGACAAAAACCTTTCCCTGAGTGCTCGGAAGATCGTTGCCGCTCATATGATGAACCCGGCGAGCGTCTCGTTGTCGGTAATGTCCTGATAGTGGACGCTCTCGGCGTCGAAATTCGCCTTGAGCAGGTCGAAATTGCGGCGGTCCTTGGTTTCGATGCCGATCAGCACCGAACCGAAATTGCGCGCCGATTTCTTCAGATATTCGAAGCGGGCGATGTCGTCGTCGGGGCCAAGCAATTCGAGGAAATCGCGCAACGCGCCGGGCCGCTGCGGAAAACGGATGATGAAGTATTTCTTCAAGCCCTCGAAGCGCAGCGCCCGTTCCTTCACATCCGGCAGCCGCTCGAAATCGAAATTGCCGCCGGACACGACGGCAACGATGGTCTTGCCCCTGATTTCCTTTTTGGGAAAATCTTTCAGCGCGTCGATCGCCAGCGCGCCGGCCGGCTCCAGCACGACGCCTTCGACATTGAGCATTTCGATCATGGTCGCGCAGAGCCGATTTTCCGGAATCAGCCGCACTGCGTCGGCGGCAAACTCCCTGAGGTGGCGCAGCGGCTCGCGGCCGATCTCGGCCACCGCCGCGCCGTCGACGAAATTGTCGACCTTGGCGAGCTTGACCCGCTTTCCGGCGGCGAGGCTCTCGCTCAGGCTCGGGGCGCCAGCCGGCTCGCAAAAGACGAAGCGTGTTTCACGCTGCTGGTCGGCGAAATAATGGGTGACGCCGGCGGCCAGGCCACCGCCGCCGACGGGCAGCATGACGATATCAGCCATGCGCGCCCCGGGCATCTGGCCTGATATCTCGTAGGCGACGGTCGCTTGTCCTTCGATGATGTCCTTATGGTCGAACGGGGGCACCATGTGGGCGCCGGCAGTTTCGGTGAATTCGAGTGCGGCGCGATAGCAGTCGTCGAAGAAATCGCCGACCAGCCTGATCTCGACGAATTCGCCGCCGAACAGCCGCGTCTTGTCGATCTTCTGCTGCGGCGTCGTCACCGGCATGAAGACGACGCCCTTTTTGCCGAAATGACGGCAGACGAAGGCAAAGCCCTGCGCATGATTGCCGGCCGAAGCGCAGACAAACAGCTCGGCATTGTTGCCGGCGGCCAGCGTCTTGCGGAAGAAGTTGAAGGCGCCGCGGATCTTGTAGGAGCGCACCGGCGTCAGGTCCTCGCGCTTCAGCAGCACCCGCGCGCCGGTCTTCTTCGACAGATAGTCGTTTTCCTGCAGCGGCGTTTCCGGAAAGATCTCGCGGATCGCGGCAGCGGCGGCAGCGACGCGAGAGGAGAAACTGGTCATGGCAAGAGCACCCCACAGGCTAGCCGAATTCGGTCCCGCTATTGCATATCCGGCCTCGCGAAGCCATTGTCCGGTCACCCGAAAGGGTGTTCCCAAAACCTCGTTGGCCGTTAGGAGCGTCTGTTCATGCCTGTCGCATCGGTGGCCCGGAAAACCGTGTCGCTGCCGGAGTTCGGCGAGCCGACGGTGATGCCGCTGGTTACGCGCGCCACCTATGAGGCCCGTATCGCGGCGCTGGTCGCACTTGGCCGGTTCGATGTCTTCGTCGTCTATGGCGACCGCGAACATGCGGCCAATGTCGCCTACCTCTGCGGCTACGATCCGCGCTTCGAGGAGACGCTGCTGGTCATCGTTCCCGGTAAGCCGCCGAAACTGCTGGTCGGCAATGAGGGCTGGGGCTATGCCGAGATCTGCGACGGGCCGTACGAGCGCGTGCTCTACCAGACGTTTTCGCTGCCGGCGCAGCCGCGCGACCGCTTGCAAGCGCTGGCCGACATCCTCGTCGATTGCGGCCTGAAAGCCCGCCAGCGCATCGGCGCCATCGGCTGGAAGCCGTTCGGCCCCGGCGATGCGGGTTTTGGCGAAACGACGCTCGACCTGCCGTCCTTCATCGCCGACACGTTGCGCAGCCTTGCCGGCGATAGGGGCGTGATCGTCAACGCGGCGAACCTTTTGATGAACCCTGCCGACGGCCTGCGCGCGATCAACGAGGCCGACCAGCTGGCCGCGTTCGAATTCGCCGCGACCTATTCCTCGCAAGGCCTGCGCAATGTGCTGCAAGGCATCGAACCCGGCATGACCGAATTGCAGGCGGCGCGGCTGATGGGTATCAACGGCCTGCCGCAATGCTGCCACCCGATGCTGTCGGCCGGCAGGCGGGCGGCCTATGGCCTGCCGAGCCCGCGGCTCGAAATCATCAAGCGCGGCGACCCGATCACCATGGCCTATGGCATCCAGGGCTCGCTCAATGCCCGCGCCGGTTTTCTGGTCGAGGACGCGGCCGAGCTTCCAAGGGGCATCCAGGACTATGTCGAGAAGCTGGTCGCGCCCTATTTCTGTGCCGTCGTCGACTGGTACGAGACGGTCGGCATCGGCGTTCCCGGCGGCGCGTTGTGGCAAGCGGTGCACGATCGCATCGGCGCTCCGTTCTTTGGCGTGTCGCTCAATCCCGGCCATCTCATCCATATCGACGAATGGATGCATTCGCCGATATTTTCCGGCTCCGACATCAGATTGAAGTCGGGCATGGCCTTGCAGGTCGACATCATCCCGGCGACCGGCACCGATTATTTCACCACCAACATCGAGGACGGCATCGCGCTGGCTGACGAGGCGCTGCGCGAAGAGATCGCCGCGCGCTATCCCGAAGCCTGGCACCGCATCGAGGCGCGCCGCGCCTTCATGACCGACGTGCTCGGCATAAGGCTGAAGCCGGAAGTGCTGCCCTTTTCCAACATTCCGGCCTTCCTGCCGCCGTTCTGGCTTTCGCGCAACAGTGCGATGGCAGTCGAGCGGCGCTGAGCGCATTTCGGCGCCTGCGACTTACTTCCGCCGCACTTCGGCTGTCCGGGAGATGCGGCGGAGGTGGATGGGCCTTTGGTTAGGCCGGAGTGGAATTGCTTAAGTGCCCTTGAAGACGATTTGCATCATTGTCCTTGCCGCGCTGCTCGCCGGCTGCGGCGGCCGCCAAACCGAGGAACTGCTCGGCAGCGCCATGATGGCGGTGCCGGTGACGGAAATCGCCGGCAACCACTCGATCTTCATCGCCACCACGCGCAAGCGCTCCGACGATCCCAACAAGGTCTTCGACGGCGAGCGCTCGGCGACGCTGAACTATGCCCGCGTCAACGTCACCGTGCCCGGCATCCACAAGACAGGCCAGATCGAGCGGCGCTCGCGCGGCAAGTCGGACGATCCGGCCAAATACTTCATGGCTTCCGAGGTCGTCGGTTACGACACCCAGCCGAAATTCTCCAGCGCGCTCAGCGCCGACATCGCGGCGCGCGGCGGCCGCGTCATGGTCTTCGTCCACGGCTACAACACCGGCTTCGACGCCGCGGTCTATCGCGTCACCCAGATCACCCATGATTCCGGCTATCCCGGCACGCCGGTGCTGTTTTCCTGGGCGTCGGGCGCCAAGACCACCGACTATGTCTACGACAAGGAAAGCGCCAGCGTTGCCCGCGACCAGCTGGAAGTGACGCTGAGAATGCTGGCGCAGACCGGCGCGCGGCGCATCGACATCGTCGCCCATTCGCTGGGGACCTGGGTCACCATGGAGGCGCTGCGCCAGCTCGCCATCACCGGCGACCGCGATCTCGGCGGCAAGCTCGGCGACGTCGTGCTGGCCTCGCCCGACATCGACGTCGACGTGTTCAAGAGCCAAATGCGCCGCTACGGCAAGCCGGACAAGCCGTTCATCCTGCTGCTCTCCGACGATGACCGGGCGCTCAGGCTGTCCGGCCTGATCGCCGGCGCACGGCCCCGGGTCGGCGACTACAAGGACGCCGCCGACCTCGCCAGCTATGGAGTGTCGGTCGTCGATCTCTCCAGCGTCAAGGGCGTCGACCGCTTCAATCACACCAAATTCGCCGACAACCCGGAATTGGTGCAGTTGATCGGCCAGAAGCTGCGCGAGGATGACGGGTTTGCCAGCGACCGCGAGGTGACCGACCGCATCGCCTCGGTCGGACAATAGCTGCATTGCGCAGCAGTGATTGTTGACCATTGCCGCACCATCGGAACAGTTTGAACTGGACCGTGCCGGCCTCTGCCTCTATCGAATAGGCCAAGACGTCTCCGGCTCGACGTCGCCCGTTGCGGGAGCCCGCGTGACCGTGCCTTCGAAGATATTTCTCGTCGTTGCGTTCGCGCTCGCGCTGGCAGGCTGCGCCGGCCAGAACACGCACGATCTGCTCAACAAGACGACGATCACGGTGCCTGCTGCCGATATCGCGGCGACGCATAAGATCTTCGTCGCCACAACCCGGCAAAAGGCGACGAAAGAGCCCCGGCAGGTGTTCGACGGAGACCGCTCGCCGACCACCAGCTTTGCCAGCGTCGAGGTGACCGTTCCCAAGGTCCACCAGGTCGGCGCCATCGAACGGGTCAAGGGCTCGGCCAACAGCAATCCGGCGAAGGATTTCACCGCGACCGGCGTCACCTTCTACGAAGGCGCGCCGCAATTCGCCAAGGCGGTCGGCGCCGACATCGCAATGCGCGGCGACCGCGCGCTGGTTTTCGTGCATGGCTTCAACAACGGCTTCGACGACGGCATCTACCGGCTGACGCAGATCGCGCACGACACCAAATACCCCGGCACGCCGGTGCTGTTTTCATGGGCGTCGAGCGGCAAGACGACCGGCTACATCTACGACAAGGAAAGCGCCAATGCGGCGCGCGACGATCTCGAAGCGACGCTGCGTATGCTTGCCAAGAGCCGCGCCAAGAGCATCGACATCATTGCCCATTCGATGGGGACCTGGGTGACCATGGAAGCATTGCGCCAGCTTGCCATCACCGGCGACCGCGACCTTGGCGGCAAGCTCGGCTACGTCATCCTGGCTTCCCCCGACATCGACGTCGACGTGTTCAAGAAGCAGATGATCCGCTACGGCAAGCCAGACAAGCCGTTCGCCGTGCTGCTTTCGGGCGACGACCGGGCGCTCAGGCTGTCGACCCTTATCTCCGGCGACAAGCCACGCGTCGGCGACTATGGCGACGCGGCCGACCTCGCCAGCTATGGCGTCTCGGTGGTCGACCTGACCAAGACCAAGGGCGGCGACCGGCTGAACCACGCCAAATTCGCCGACAACCCGTTCCTGGTGCAGCTGCTCGGCGACCGCCTGCGCGCCCCGGCCGGCCTCGCCTCCGAAGAGACGGCGCCGGCCCAGCTCGACAATCTCGGCCAGGGCCTCGGCAAGGCCGTCGGCTCGGTCGCCGAGATCGTCATCACCACGCCGTTCAAGGTGCTGACCATCGCCACCGGCGGGTGAAGCGGCGCGCGGGCGGCATTCAGACGAATAGATCGACCTTCTGGAACGTCGTCACGTCGATCAGGCCGACGTCGGAAATCCTGAGCTCGGGGATGACGACCAGCGCCAGCAGCGAGTGCTGCATGTAGGCGTTGTTGAGCGAGCAGCCCATCTGGCGCATGGCGTCGCTGAGTTTGTCCGCCTTGGCGGCGACGATTTCCGCCCGCTCGTTCGACATCAGCCCGGCGATCGGCATTTCGACCAGCGCCAGCTCCTTGCCGTTGGAAAACAGCACGACGCCGCCGCCGACCTCGCCCAGCCGGTTCACCGCCAATGCCATGTCCTGCTTGTTGGTGCCAACGACGATGATGTGGTGGGCATCGTGCGCCACGCTGGAGGCCATGGCGCAGTCGCCGATATAGCCGAAGCCGGAGACGAAGGCGTTGGTGACGCCGCCGGTGCCCTTGTGGCGTTCGACCAATGCGATCTGGCAGACATCGTTGCGGCGATCCATGGCAACCAGCCCGTCCTCGACGGCAAGATCGGCCTCCAGCGCCCGCGTCGGCGCCTGGTTTTCGATGACGCCGATGACCCGCACCCGCACTTCGTTGGCGCCCATGGGTGCCGCGATGTCGAAATCGCCTGCCTTGAGCTTCTTGCCGAGCTTGACGGTGTTCTTCGCCGTCCGCGGATAATTGTAGGCTGGAATGTCGATTTCGAGCTTGCCGCCCTTGGCCAGCCTGACGCCGCGGCCATAGACCTCGTCGATGGTCATTTCGGCGAGGTCGGAGACGATCAGCAGATCGGCGAGCCGTCCCGGCGCGATCGAGCCGATCTCGCGCTCCAGCCGGAAATGCTGGGCGGTGTTGAGCGTCGCCATCTGGATCGCAGTCACCGGCTTCAAGCCCTGGCTGATGGCGTGGCGCACGACCCGGTCCATATGGCCTTCGTGCACCAGCGTACCGGAGTGGCTGTCGTCGGTGCACAGGATGAAGTTGCGCGGGTCGAGCCCGCTCTCCGTCACCGCCTTGATCTGCGAGGCCACGTCATACCAGGCCGAGCCCAGCCGCAGCATCGCCTTCATGCCCTGGCGGACGCGGGCGATGGCATCCTCGGCGCGCGTGCCTTCGTGATCGTCCTCGGGGCCGCCGGCGACATAGCCGTGGAACGGCAGGCCGAGATCGCGCGAGGCATAGTGCCCGCCGACGGTCTTGCCGGCCCTCACCGTCGCGGCGATCTCGCCCGACATCACCGGATCATTGGCGGCGACGCCGGGGAAATTCATCACCTCGCCGAGCCCGATAATGTTTTCCCAGGTCATCGCCTCGGCAACGTCGGCGACGGTCAGCTCGGCGCCGGCATGCTCCAGCCCCGGCGCCGACGGCACGCAGGACGGCATCTGCACATGCACGTTGACCGGCATGGCGACCGCCTCGTCATGCATCAGCCGCACGCCCGGCAGGCCGAGCACATTGGCGATCTCGTGCGGATCGATGAACATCGAGGTGGTGCCATGCGGGATCACCGCGCGGCAGAATTCCGTCACCGTCACCATGCCGCTCTCGACATGCATATGCGCGTCGCAAAGCCCCGGCACCAGATAGCGGCCGCCGGCATCGACCACCTTGGTGCCCTGGCCGATGGCATGGCCGGCATTCGGCCCGCAATAGGCGAAGCGGCCGCCGGCAATGGCGATGTCGGTGCCGGCGATGATCTCGCCCGAATGGACGTTGACCCAGCGCCCGTTGCGGATGACGAGATCGGCGGGTTTGCGGCCCATGGCGACATCGACCAGATGCGTCGCCATCTCGGCCCAGGGTTTTGGTTTCGTCGCACTGGCGGTCTTCGGCATCAACAGGCTCCTCTTTGCCCGACTGTGCCAAGCCGCGAGGATTTTGACCAGCGAGGAAGTAAGCGCCGACGGCGAAGTTGCAGATCTCCCCCCTTGAGGGGGAGATGTCGCCGAAGGCGACAGAGGGGTCGGGACATCCTGACGCGAACCTTTACCGCGAACAAAACAGGCTGGCGCTCGACGCGCGACGACCCCCCCTGGCCTGCCCTATTGCCACAACTTGCCATCTCCCCCTCAAGGAGGGAGATCGATGCGCCATGGCTTTCGCCAATCGCCAAGGGCATTTTGTGCCGGCCGCAGCAACTTTGTTCTTGCTTTGTGCCGGCAGCTATGCTACTAATTTGGGTATGGTGCCAATTGGCTCCAACGACCCGTCCTCCCGAGGCGGGTTTTTTTTGTTATTGCGCCATTCATGGCAAATGGCCCAGGCGGAATACGATTCCGTTGCGGCCAATCAGCCTTCGTCTCGTTAGAGGATCCTTCTGAATCGACGCTCGCGGAGTTTGACGCACTCCATCGTTCGAGCCTTCGGCCGGTTCAATCAATTCGATCGCGAACTGTCACTTCTTGCTCGGATCGTCTGCCGGGTTGACGTAGGTGATCTTGAATGGCCCCTCGCCATGAACCTGGATGATCGTTTCGCTTGTCGTCCAGGCGAAGTGATTCATTCCGGCCGGCGCGACGCCGAAGCCGCCAGCAGTCAGTTCGACGCCTTTCGCCTCGTCGAACTTATCGCCCATTCCAACATGGAAGTTGCCGGAAAGCACCGTTACGTATTCCGTGGTGGGATGATTATGTGCGGCAATTTTGTAGCCGGCGGGTGTCTTCAACCGCAGCACAAAGGCGCCGTCCTTTGAGGGATCTCCCGCGACAACAGCCATTTCCGCCCCAGCGGGAATGGCAGCAGGAGCAGGACCCCATTTGATGTCTTTGGCGTTCATCGGCATCTCATCGGCAAACAGAGGCGCCGTCCCAACAAGCAGCAGTGCCAGGGCAGAGGCAAGCTTGAGCATGACAATCTCCCAGTGTTTGTAGAGGATGGCGTCGAGTATCGGAGCGCCGATCCACTTGCCACTTCGAGCCTTACCAGGGCAGAGCGCCCGAACGCATCCTGCGAACGGGGGACGCGCATTCGCGGTAGCCGCGGAAGCTGCCGCTAAAAACATTTCCAGGTGAAACGATTTTGTTTGTATCACTGTAGGTGATCGGCCTCGCTAGCTTCCAGTGCCAGATTTGTCGACGGCAGAAGACGGCTTGACGGCCTTTGGCTGGCGGCTGAAAAGGGCTGGCCGGCGGACGTGGCGGAATTGGTAGACGCAAGGGACTTAAAATCCCTCGATCTCTGATCGTACGGGTTCGATTCCCGTCGTCCGCACCAGATTTGGTCTCGTTTGATAGTCTCCGTAACTGGAGACCGGGCGCTCGACCCAGTTCTGGGCCCCTCACACCCCAATCGGGTTCAGCTTCAAATGCTGGATCAGCATAATGGTCTTGGCGTCGATGATCCGACCGTCGTGGATGCCGGCCAGCGCCTCGTCGAGCGGCATTTCGAGAACCTCGATGTCCTCGCCTTCGTCATGGGCGCCACCGCCGTCGGAAATGCGGTCGGCGGGCGAGTAGCGAGCGACGAAGAACCAGAGCCGCTCGGTGACGCTGCCGGGGCTCATATAGGGCGAAAACAGCCGCTGCACGTCCTTCAGCCGATAGCCGAGTTCCTCCTCGGCCTCCTTGCGGATACAGGTTTCGGGATCGTCTTCGTCGAGCAGGCCGGCGCAGGCCTCGATCAGCGGCTCCTTGTGGCCGGTGACGTAGGCGGGGTAGCGGAACTGCCGCACCAGAAGCACAGTCGAGCGCTCGGGATCGAAAGGCAGGATCACCGCGCCGTCGCCGCGATCGTAGGTCTGGCGGGTATGCGTTTCCCATTTGCCGTCGCGCCGGCGGTAGTCGAAGACGGTCTTTTTCAAAACCGCCCATTCGTCGGACAGGACTTCCTCCGAGCGGATGCGAATGCGATCTTCCATGGTGGACTCCCTGCTGCCGCGGCAAGGCGTAGCCGCGAACGGCGGTTCTTGCAATCCGGCTACCAATTGGTCCAGTGCGCCGGTTCACCCTCTCGTGTTTGGCGCATCTGCAAGTGCCTGCCTAAATAGCGGCAACCCTTTCCGGAGTTTTTTATGACCTCATCTCTTTTCCAGCCGATCACCCTCGACGGCCTCACCTTCCCCAACCGCATCGCGGTCGCGCCGATGTGCCAGTATTCGGCCGAGGACGGCTCGGCCAGCGATTGGCACCTCTATCACTGGATGAACCTGGCGATGTCGGGTGCCGGCATGGTCACCGTCGAGATGACCGAGGTCGAACGGCGCGGCCGCATCTCGCATGGCTGCCTCGGCCTTTACTCCGAGGACAATGAGGCGGCGGCGCGGCGCACGCTGAATGCAGCCAAGCGCGTCGCCGCGCCGGGCACGAAATTCGGCACTCAGCTTGCCCATGCCGGCCGCAAGGCCTCCAACCGGAAACCCTGGGAGGGCGGCGGACCGCTGAATGCCGATCAGGATCCGTGGCCGATCGTGTCGGCCTCGGCAATCGCCTACGACACCGGCTGGCAGGTGCCGCGGGCGCTGGAGGATGACGAGATCCTGCAAATCATCGAACGCTTCGCCGAAGCGGCACGGCGGGCCGAGCGGGCCGGCTTCGACTTCATCGAGCTGCATGCCGCGCATGGCTATCTGATCTTCCAGTTCCTGTCGCCGCTTTCCAACCGGCGCACCGACCGCTGGGGCGGCTCGCTGGAAAACCGCATGCGTTTCGCCGTCGAGATCGCCAAGGCGGTGAAGAAGGCGGTGCCCAGGCTGATGCTGGGCGCGCGGCTGTCGATCAAGGAATGGGTCGATGGCGGCTTCGACGTCGAGGATGCGATCGAAGCGGCAAAAGCGCTGAAGGAAGTCGGCGTCGCCTATCTCTGCTGCTCGAGCGGCGGCAATTCGCCGTTGCAGAAGCTGCCGTCCGGACCCGGCTACCAGGTGCATCTGGCGGAAGCGGTGCGCAAGGGCGCCGGCATCGCGACGCGGGCCGTGGGCCTGATCGACGATCCGAAACAGGCCGAGGCGATCGTCGCCGATGGGCGCGCCGACATGGTGGCGCTGGCGCGCGCCTTCCTTGCCGATCCGCGCTGGGGCTGGCGCGCCGCGGCCACCTTCGGCGAAAAAATCCACCCGGCGCCGCAGCTTGCCCGCTCGGTGACGACGATGCAGCATTGGATGAAGGCGGCGAACTGACGGGGCGGGTTCTCACCTCGCTGGACAGGGAACCATAGCTTCGCTTTGATCCTCTGCCGGTGTAGAGTGGCGAGGGCCGCGGCTGGGCGCGGCAGGTTGGGGGAGCAGAGACATGTCGTTCAGGGGGATTTCCATTGCGGCTGCTGCCGCGGTTTTGGCCGGGCTGTCGTTTGCCACATCGACGCCGGCCGGGGCGCAATATTGCGAAGGCACGGTGCACGGTCTTTCCAGGCACTACAATCTGGCAACGGGAAGCGGCTTTCTCGCCGTTCGGGCCCGGCCGAACTCGTCGTCGCGCATGATCGGGCAATTGTTCAACGGCGACCAAACCGAGATCTTTGACCGTCGCGGAAACTGGTACCAGGTCGATTTCGGCGGCCGCGCCGGCTGGGCGAATGCGCGCTGGCTGCGCAACGACTGCGGCTATTGAGGTATTTTCGCCTGAGCTAAAATAGCTGTTGCAACCAAATCGGCCGCTCCGCGTTGGCGGCGATGATGGACAGCAAGCCATTTGAAAAGCCGGTCGTGGTCGAACTCGGCCATGTCGGCAAATATCGGCATATCCGCAGCGCCCAGGAGGCGGCGGAGTGCCTGATGACGGTCTGGCCACTCAATCGCGGGCCGCGTCATCGTGATGCCCTCGACACTTGCCTAAAAGTGCTGGAAGGTTATCGTTCGACGGCCGATGCACGCCGGGCACTGATCGAAGCCGCCAGGGAATCGGACGTGCTGGTTACGGACGACAAGCCGCCAGACGACAGACTGGCCGATGACAGGCTGCATTGAGGCAACGGGCTTTCAACCGGAGGGTTTCATGGCGAAACTGACCTACAAGATCGTCGAGCATGATGGAGGCTGGGCCTACAAGGTCGGCTCGACATTCTCCGAAACGTTCCCCACCCATCAGGACGCGTTGCGCGCCGCCGAGATCGCTTCCGCCGAACAGCAGGTCGCCGGCAACACCGACGGCATCCAGTACGAGGACGCCGACGGCAAATGGCACGACGAGCTCGCCGACGGCCGCGACCGGCCGCAGACCGAGGTTTCGGATTAGGGTGTGTCGATATCCAGGTGATGCCGGCGTGCTTTACAGGTCGGTTTGGTAGCGCTACCGTCTCACATCGCGCGTGACCGGGGAGGAGCCTGGGCGCTGTCGCGGGCCAGGCAAGAAAGCGGTTTCCTTCGAAGTCGTTGCAGGAATCAGTCGGGAGGAGATCGATGGCGTCTGTCGCAATCGGCGATGTCTACAAGTCATTTGGGACCGTCGAGGTCCTGCACGGGGTCAGCGTCGATATAAACGACGGCGAGTTCGTCACGTTGGTCGGTCCTTCGGGTTGCGGAAAGTCGACCCTGCTCAGGATGATCGCCGGCCTGGAAAAGATCTCGCGCGGCCAGATCGCGATCGGCAAACGTATCGTCAACAACGTTGCGCCAAAAGAGCGCGACGTCGCCATGGTTTTCCAGAACTATGCGCTCTACCCGCATATGACGGTCGCCGAGAACATGGCGTTCTCGCTGATGCTCAAGGGCGTTCCCAAGACGGAGAGCGATGCCGGCGTGCGGCGCGCGGCCGAAATCCTGGGACTGGTGCCGCTGCTCGACCGGTATCCGCGCCAGCTTTCCGGCGGCCAGCGCCAGCGCGTCGCCATGGGCCGCGCGATCGTGCGCGATCCGCAGGTCTTCCTGTTCGACGAGCCGCTCTCCAATCTCGATGCCAAGCTCCGGGTGCAGATGCGCGCCGAGATCAAGGAACTGCACCAGCGCCTGAAGACGACGACGGTTTACGTCACCCACGACCAGATCGAGGCCATGACCATGGCCGACAAGATCGTCGTCATGCACGACGGCATCGTCGAGCAGATCGGGCCGCCGCTCGAACTCTACGACCGGCCGAACAATCTTTTTGTCGCCAGCTTCATCGGCTCGCCCGCCATGAACATGCTGAGGGGCGAGATCGTAAGCGACGGCTCGCCGTCGTTTCGCGGCGCCGGAGGGATTTCGATCCCGTTGGCCTCGGCACTTTCCATCGGCAATGGTGAGCCGGTCGTGCTGGGGATACGGCCCGAGCATTTGCGGCTATCCGACAATCAGGGCATTCCGGTCACTGTCGTGGTGGTCGAGCCGACAGGGTCCGAAGTGCAGCTCATCGGCCGAACCGCCGGCGGCGAGGAGATCGTCGCCAATTTCCGGGAACGGCATTCCTTCACGCCGGGCGAAACCATCCGGCTTACGGCCGAGCCTGGCCTCATCCATCTCTTTCACGGCAAAACCGGACAGCGGTTCGAAACACCCATCAAGCAGTAGGACGGCACGGACAATAAGCAGGAGGAAGCGAGCATGAAATTCACCAGACGCGACGTGATCCGCACCACCGCCGGCGCTGCGGCGGGAGCCTTGGGAAGCCGGCTCATCGGCTCTCCCGCCTTTGCCCAGGAGGGATTCAAGTACAAGCCCGAGGACGGCGCCAAGCTCAGGCTGCTGCGCTGGTCGCCCTTCGTGCAGGGCGACGAGGATCAATGGCTGGCCAACACCAAGCGCTTCACCGAAGCGACCGGTGTCGAGGTCCGCGTCGACAAGGAAAGCTGGGAGGACATCCGTCCCAAGGCAGCGGTCGCCGCCAATGTCGGCTCCGGCCCGGACTTGATGTTGGTCTGGTTCGACGACCCGCATCAATATCCCGACAAGCTGCATGACGTGACGGAACTGGGCGAATATCTCGGCTCGAAATATGGCGGCTGGCACGATGGACCGAAGCAATATGCGACACGGCAAGGCAAATTCCTCGGCCTGCCGCTGGCCACCATCGGCAATGCCATCGTCTATCGTGAAAGCTGGGTGAAGGAGGCCGGCTTCTCCGAATTTCCGAAGGACACGGCAGGCTTGCTCGAGCTTTGCAAGGCATTGCAGGCGAAGGGACACCCGGCCGGCTTCACGCATGGCCACGGCGTCGGCGACGGCAACAACTACGCCCACTGGCTGCTATGGAGCCATGGCGGCCAGATGGTCGACGAGAGCGGCAAGGTGACGATCAACAGCCCCGAGACGCTGAAGGCGATCGAATACGCGCAACAGCTCTACAAGACGTTCATTCCCGGTACCGAAAGCTGGCTCGACGTCAACAACAACCGCGCCTACCTGGCCGGCGAATTGAGCGTGATCGCCAATGGCATTTCCGCCTACAACACCGCCAAGATCAACAAGGACAAGGATCCGAAACTGACCGAAATCGCCAAGGACACGCGCACGACTAACCTGCCGATCGGTCCTGTCGGGAAATCCGTCGAGCTGTTCCAGGTGACCACGGCCGTGATCTTCGACTACACGCCCTACCCCAATGCGGCCAAAGCCTATCTGCAGTTCATGTTCGAGGAACAGCAAATGTCGCAGTGGATCACGTCCTCGGCGGGCTATTGCTGCCAGACGCTCAAAGCCTTCGACAACAACCCGGTGTGGACGGCCGATCCGAACAATGCCGCCTACGCCAAGGCCTCGGCGACGCTGCGGCCCAACGGCTATGCCGGCCCGCTCGGCTATGCTTCGGCGGCGACCATGGCCGACTATGTGCTGGTCGACATGTTCGCCAAGGCGGTGACAGGCCAGGCGACGCCGCAAGAAGCGATGGCAGAAGCCGAGAAGCGCGCAAACCGCTACTATCGCGTTTGAGCGGATTCAGCCGGGCAGCCATGCTGCCCGGCTTCGAATCGCGCATGGCCGCCTGGCCGATCAATGAGACTTAGAGGAGCCGACCCATGGCCGTGACCTCCGCTGCCGCTCAGCCACCCCGGTCGACGCTGTCGCGCATTTTGACGTTCGTGTCTGAAAGTCATAACGCGCTTGGCTTCGGCTTCATGCTGCCGGCGGCGGCGCTGCTGCTGGTCTTCCTGACCTATCCGCTCGGGCTCGGCGTCTGGCTCGGCTTCACCGATGCCCGCATCGGCCGCCCCGGCATCTTCATCGGCATCGAGAACTACGAATATCTGTGGGATGACGCCGTCTTCTGGCTCTCCGTCTTCAACACCTTGCTCTACACGATCAGCGCCTCGATCCTGAAGTTTGCGCTAGGCCTCTGGCTGGCGCTTATCCTCAACCAGAACCTGCCGTTCAAGTCGTTCTTCCGCGCGATCGTCCTGCTGCCCTGGGTGGTGCCGACGGTGCTGTCGGCCATCGCCTTCTGGTGGATCTACGATTCGCAGTTCTCGATCCTGTCCTGGGCGCTTATGGAAATGGGCCTGATCGACCATCGCATCAACTTCCTCGGCGATCCGGAGAATGCGCGCGCTTCGGTCATCGCCGCCAATGTCTGGCGCGGCATTCCTTTCGTGGCGATCACGCTGCTTGCCGGCCTGCAGACGATTCCGCAGTCGCTCTACGAGGCCGCCACGCTCGACGGCGCCAGCCGCTGGCAATTGTTCCGCTATGTGACGCTGCCGCTGCTGACGCCGATCATCGCCATAACCATGACGTTTTCGGTGCTGTTCACCTTCACCGATTTCCAGCTGATCTATGTGCTGACGCGCGGCGGGCCGGTGAACGCCACCCATCTGATGGCGACGCTGTCGTTCCAGCGCGGCATTTCCGGAGGCCAGCTTGGCGAAGGCGCCGCGATCGCAGTCGCCATGATCCCGTTCCTGCTGGCGGCGATCCTGTTCAGCTACTTTGGCCTGCAACGCCGCAAATGGCAGCAGGGCGGCGGAGATTGACATGACCGCGATCGAAACGAGCAAACGCCCCGAACTCGACGAAGGCGGCATGGGCTACCTGCAGAGTGTGCCGCGCCGCGTGGTGACGGTTTACCTGCCGTTGCTGATATTCGTCATCGTGCTGTTGTTTCCGTTCTACTGGATGACGATCACGGCGGTTAAGCCCAACCTCGAGATGACCGACTACGCCAATTTCAATCCATTCTGGGTGGTGCATCCGACGCTCGAGCATATCCGCTATCTTCTCTTCGAGACGTCCTATCCGGGCTGGCTGCTCAACACGATCATCATCTCGACCGCCGCCACTTTCCTGTCGCTGCTGGCAGCAGTGTTCGCTGCCTATGCGATCGAACGCTTGCGGTTCTCCGGGGCGCGGCAGGTCGGCCTCGCGGTGTTCCTGGCCTATCTCGTGCCGCCGTCGATCCTGTTCATTCCGCTGTCGGTGATGGTGTTCAACCTTGGGCTTTACGACACGCCCTTCGCGCTCATCCTCACCTATCCGACCTTCCTGATCCCGTTCTGCACATGGCTGCTGATGGGTTACTTCCGCTCGATCCCGTTCGAGCTGGAGGAATGCGCGCTGATCGACGGGGCGAGCCGCTGGCAGATCCTCACCAAGATCGTGCTGCCGCTGTCGGTGCCGGGCCTGATTTCCGCGGGCATCTTCGCATTCACGCTGTCATGGAACGAGTTCATCTACGCCTTGACCTTCATCCAGTCGTCCGAAAACAAGACTGTGCCGGTCGGCGTGCTCACCGAACTGGTGCGCTCGGACGTCTATGAATGGGGGGCGCTGATGGCGGGAGCGCTGATCGGCTCGCTGCCGGTGGTGGTGCTCTATTCGTTCTTTGTCGAGCACTATGTTTCCTCGATGACCGGAGCCGTGAAGGAATAAGTTCGGAGGTATTCCCAGCGGCCGGGATGTCCCGAGGCACCCTGCCGGCCGAGGCTGCGGCGGGTTGCACACCTTTGCGTGAGGTTCCGGGAGGGTGTCAGCTGCTGGTGTCGGACTTCGGCGCAAATGCGCGGTCGGCAATGCGTTCGATGAAAGCGACGACCCGTTCCGGCCCGACGAATTGTGGCATATGGCCAAGCCCCTCGACCGGCTCGAAATCGAGCCCGCTGATCTTTTCCATCAGCGGCCAGCCATGGATATCGATGCCCAGCACGACGTCGGAAGCACCAAACAGAATGCCAGCCGGCATGGTGATCTCGCGATAGCGTTGCTCGATACGGCCAAGGTCGTGCTCGATGGCCACGACATCGGTCGACGTTGCATAGAAATGGCTTGGCCTGAGCCCGCACCAGCCGCCGCCCTCGACCATATAGTCGGCCGGCGTCGCCTGCGGCGCGAAAATGAAGGCCAGCGTGCGTTCTGCGTATCTGAGAGCCGCCGGGATCGCCACCGTGTGAGCCATGATCCGGCGCCGCAGCGGCGACTGAATGTATAGCGGGCCGAACTTCTCGCGCGCGTCCGGCTCCAGATGGGTCAGCGGCGCCAGCAAGGCGATACCGGAAACCGCCTCGGGATGCTCGACAGCCAGCGTCAGCGCGATGGCGCCACCCAGCGAATGGCCGACGATCAGCGGCTTTTGCAGTCCAAGCGCCTCGATAAAATGCCGCACGATCTCGGCCTGCTCGGGTAGCCGCCCGCTGGCGCCCCTGGCCCGCACCGAATAGCCGGAACCCGGACGGTCGAGCGCGATCAGCCGATAGTTCGGGCCGAACCGTCCGAACAGCGTGTGGCGGAATTGATGAAGCTGCGCGCCAAGGCCGTGCAGGAAGACGATCGGCCGCCCCTCGCCCATCTCGAAATAATGGATGCGATTGCCGTCGATCTCGATGAATTTACCGCTGGCCGGCACCAGCCTTTCGGCTTTCGCCGCAATCCGCAGCGTCGCCAGCACAGGATAAGCTGCCACGACGAGCGCCAGCAGAAACAGCGCGCCGGGCAGCCATAGAAGAATCGATACCGGCATGTTCTTGCTCATGGCCCAAACCGGCGCAGCATCACCCGCCGAAGGTTCCACTGCAAGGGAGGTGGCACAGGCGGATCCGTCGTTTGGCGGCATTGCTGCCGGCCGTTCGCCGCGCTATCTCAGGCGACCCGTTGCCGGAGCCTGCCATGACCGAAATCGTCACCGCCGCCATGCTCGTCATCGGCGACGAGATTCTGTCCGGCCGCACCAAGGACAAGAACATCGGCCACCTCGCCGACATCATGACGGCGATCGGCATCGACCTGAAGGAAGTGCGCATCGTTGCGGACGAGGAAGACGAGATCGTCGCTGCGGTGAATGCGCTGCGCACCCGCTACAGCTATGTCTTCACCACCGGCGGCATCGGCCCGACGCATGACGACATCACCGCCGATTCCATCGCCAAGGCCTTCGGCGTGCCGTGCGAATACGACGCCGGGGCCTACGCCCTGCTGGAGGCAAGCTATGCTGCCCGCGGCATCGAATACACCGAAGCGCGCAAGCGCATGGCGCGGATGCCGCGCGGGGCAGACCACATCGACAACCCAGTGTCGGTTGCGCCGGGCTTTCGCATCGGCAACGTCCATGTCATGGCCGGCGTGCCGGCGATTTTCCAGGCGATGCTCGACAATGTCGTGCCGACGTTGCGGGCCGGCACCAAAATGCTGTCGGCCACCGTGGAATGTCCGTTCGGCGAAGGCCTGATCGGGGGGCCGCTGGGCGACATCCAGAAGGCGCATCCGGACACGATCATCGGCTCCTATCCGAAATATGGCGACGGCAAGTTCTGGACGGAACTGGTGGTGCGCGCCCGCAGCCAGCAGGCGCTGGACTCCGCACGCGCCGACGTAGAGGCTATGGTGGCGAGCTTGACCTGAGCAAGCAGGGTAGGCTGATCGGCCGGCTTGACGGAACCAGCATCGCGCAGTGACGTTTGTCACGAGTGGGATCGCCGTAAAACTGAGGGATTGCCATGCGCTTCAAGACCATCGTCGCCATATTGCAGAATGAACAGGACGCCGAGCGCGTTCTCGACTGCGCGATCCCGCTGGCCAGCCGGTTCCAGAGCCATCTGATCGGCATTCATGCCGAGGCGCTGCCCGTGCCCTACACCTCGGCCACCGGCTTTCCGGACACCGAGTTCCTGCAGGTTTCGGCCGACATGAACCGGGAGCGCGCCGAGAAGTTGCAGGCGGCCTTTCACAAGCGCGTCGAGAATTCCGGCCTGTCGTTCGAGTGGCGCAGCCTCGAGAGTTTTTCCGGCGACAGTGCGCTGACCGGCATCTCGACCGTTCGCACCGCAGACCTGATCATCGCCGCGCAGCGCGAATCGAGCGGCGATCCGAGCGCCGACGTCGACACGCTGGTCTACGATGCCGGCCGGCCGGTGCTGGTGGTGCCGCATTCGGGTCCGCTGGTCACCAGCTTCAAGCACGTGCTGCTCGCCTGGAACGGCAGCAAGGAGGCCGCGCGCGCGGCCTTCGATGCCCTGCCCTTCATCATCGAGGCCGAGAAGACGGACATCGTCGTCATCGACCCGCCGGATACGCTCGAAGAGGCGCCGGAAACGGCCGGCGCCGAGATCGCCGCCTCGCTGTCCAGGCACGGCGCCACCGTCAGCGTCTCGGTGCTGAGGTCCGGCGGCGCCTCGGTCGACGACATCATCCAGACCAGGGTCGCCGAATCGGGCGCGGACCTGCTCGTGCTCGGCGCCTACAGCCATTCCTGGCTGCGCCAGCTGCTGTTCGGCGGGGTGACGCGAACGGTGCTGCGCACCGCGCCGGTGGCGGCTTTCCTGTCGCGGTAAGTTCATAGAGATCACGGGTTGGACAATCGCTTTGCCGCGCCCTTGCCAAGGCCAAGCCTTTCCAGTTAATTCCGCCCGCATTCCATAGTGTCTGCGCGCGATGCGCGCTTTGCGGAGTGCGCGAAAGATGTCCCTGCCCGAAAAAGCCTTCCCGGTCTCCTGGGACCAGTTCCACCGCGATGCACGCGCGCTCGCCTGGCGGCTTGCCGGCGCCAACAAGGGGCAATGGAAGGCAATCGTCTGCATCACGCGCGGCGGCCTGGTTCCGGCCGCCATCATTTCGCGCGAGTTCGGCATCCGCATCATCGAGACGGTCTGCGTTGCCTCCTATCACGATTATACCAGCCAGGGGCAGCTGCAGGTGCTGAAGGAGGTCACCCCAGCGCTGCTCGCCGATGACGGCGCCGGCGTGCTGATCATCGACGACCTCACCGACACCGGCAAGACGGCAGGAATCGTGCGCGCGATGATGCCCAAGGCTCATTTCGCCACCGTCTATGCCAAGCCGAAAGGCAGGCCGATGGTCGACACTTTCGTTACCGAGGTCAGCCAGGACACCTGGATCTATTTTCCCTGGGACATGGGCTTCACCTACCAAAAGCCGATCGCCGACGACCACGCCGGCTGATTCGCGGTAACGCCGCTTCCGTCGGAAGACAGCGTCGAGCACTCCTTGAAGGAGTGTCCCCGGCACACGATATTTCCTTAATCGACCCCCATTGGAGTGGTTAACCAGTCCACATGAAGTTTTTTACTTTTATTGCTTATGATTAGCCGTAAGATTCACGAGACGGCAAATGATTCTGGGAGCTGGGGCAAGCTTCTCCGATGTTGACGAGGCCAACGACGCACAACCATCTGGCCGAAAGAGTCCGGCGGCTCTTCGGCACGGCGCCGTGCCGCCTTCAGGTTGCAGCGCTGCCCTGGCGCGATAGCGGCGACAGCGTCGAAATCATGCTGATCACCAGCCGCGATACCGGCCGCTGGGTGCTTCCCAAGGGCTGGCCGGAAGCAAAGGAGCCGCTTTGCGAAGCAGCGGCGCGCGAGGCCGGCGAAGAGGCCGGGCTGCGCGGCACGATCTCGCATCATGAGGCCGGCCGCTATTTCTATGCCAAGGTGCTGGCGTCCGGCGAGGAAGTGCCCTGCGAGGTGCTGGTGTTTCCGCTGCACGTCGACAAGGTCGCCGACCGGTGGAAGGAAAAGCGGGCGCGCATCCGCAAATGGGTCAGCGCCGCCGAGGCGGTACGCATGGTCAACGAGCCTGACCTCTGTCAGATCATCGCCCATTTCGGTGCCGACCCGCATCGCTTCAACTGAGTCGGCACATGGCTTCCGAGTCGGCATGGTCTTCGCTGCGGCCAAGGGCCTTCGAGCGTCGGCACCAGGCTTGTGGCTGCAAAAACGGAAATCAGCGCGCTTCTGTCCCCGTTATCCACATATGTGACACACAAGATGTTGGGGTCATAAAAGCTACGCAAACGAATCCTTGACGGCGCAAAACGAGTCGCCTTTTATAGGCCATGCGCTCCTGTTGAGAGTGCGACCGGAAAAGTTTCGAGGCCGGTCTTTTTCCCGGAATATGTGCGTTTTGATCCGCATTCCCGCCTGTTTACGAGGCCGGCGAAGGCGTGGGATTTTGAAGCCTTGGGGGGCGAAAGGGGAGGATTGTCGGACTTGAATAAATTGTCTGTTAACACTATATTTAGTGTTTGCAGGTAGGTTCGACGCTAGATAATGTGAATTTCCCTCGACCGAGGGTGTTACAAAAAGTTTTCAGTTTTGAGGGACCCACAGGGTCCGTGAGCGCGTTGGACAGCGGCCGCGCAGGAGGTTCGACCGGCAGGGCGGCGGAGACTGTGAAGATGAGAGTCGGGGTTTTCGAACGCCGGCAGACGGCGGCCATGCGCGTTTCGTCAAGAGGGCAGAAATCCTCTGGGAAAAGCGCTATATGTAGACAAAAGGGACCGGACCAATGCGCATCGAGCGTCGTTTCACCAAGCCAGGGCAATCAGCTTACGCGGAGATCGAGTTCCGCAAGGCGCTTTCGGAGATCAAGAATCCGGATGGCTCGGTGGTGTTCCGCTTGGACAACATCGACGTGCCGGCGCAGTTCTCCCAGGTTGCCGCCGATATCCTGGCGCAGAAATATTTCCGCAAGGCGGGCGTCCCGGCACGGCTGAAGAAGGTCGAAGAGACGCAAGTCCCCTCTTTCCTGTGGCGCTCGGTCGCCGACGAGGCTGAACTGGCCAAGCTGCCGGAAGCCGAGCGCTACGGTTCCGAGACCGACGCCCGCCAGGTCTTCGACCGGCTTGCCGGCACCTGGACCTATTGGGGCTGGAAGGGCGGCTACTTCAAATCGGAGGAAGACGCGCGCGCCTTCCGCGACGAGCTCGCCTATATGCTGGCCACCCAGCGCGTCGCGCCGAATTCGCCGCAATGGTTCAACACCGGCCTGCACTGGGCCTATGGCATCGACGGTCCCAGCCAGGGCCATTTCTATGTCGACCCGTTCACCGGCAAGCTGACCAAGTCGAAGTCTTCCTACGAACATCCGCAGCCGCATGCCTGCTTCATCCAGGGCGTGCAGGACGACCTCGTCAATGAGGGCGGCATCATGGACCTGTGGGTGCGTGAGGCGCGCCTGTTCAAATACGGCTCCGGCACCGGCTCCAACTTCTCGTTCCTGCGCGGCGAAGGCGAAAAGCTGTCGGGCGGCGGCCGCTCGTCGGGGCTGATGAGCTTCCTCAAGATCGGCGACCGCGCGGCCGGCGCCATCAAATCGGGCGGCACGACGCGTCGCGCGGCAAAGATGGTCATCGTCGACGCCGATCATCCCGATATCGAGGAATTCATCGACTGGAAGGTCAATGAGGAGCAGAAGGTCGCCTCGCTGGTCACCGGCTCGAAGATCGTCAAGAAGCATCTCGAAGCAATCATGAAGGCCTGCATCAACTGCGAAGGCAATGGCGACGATTGCTTCGACCCGGCGGTCAACACCGCGCTGAAGCGCGAGATCAAGCTGGCCAAGAAGGACGCGGTGCCGGAGAACTATATCTACCGCGTCATCCAGTTCGCCAAGCAGGGCTACACCGCGATGTCGTTCAAGACCTACGACACCGACTGGGATTCGGATGCCTATCTCACCGTTTCCGGCCAGAACTCCAACAATTCGGTGTCGCTGAAGGACGATTTCCTGCGCGCCGTCGAGCAGGATGGCGACTGGCATCTCACCGCCCGCAAGGACGGCAAGGTGCTGAAGACGCTGAAGGCGCGCGATCTCTGGGAAAAGATCGGCTATGCCGCCTGGGCGTCGGCCGATCCGGGCCTGCATTTCAACACGACGATGAACGACTGGCACACCTGCGCCTCGGCCGGTGCGATCCGGGCGTCCAATCCGTGCTCGGAATATATGTTCCTCGACGACACCGCCTGCAATCTGGCCTCGATCAACCTTCTGCCCTATCGCAACGCCGACGGCACCATCGACATCGCCGCCTACGAGCACACGGTGCGGCTGTGGACCATGGTGCTGGAAATCTCCGTCATGATGGCGCAGTTCCCGTCGAAGGAGATCGCCAAGCTTTCCTACGAGTACCGCACGCTCGGCCTCGGCTACGCCAATATCGGCGGCCTGCTGATGACCTCGGGCATTCCCTATGATTCCGACGAGGGCCGCGCCATCTGCGCCGCCCTCACCGCGATCATGACCGGCACCGCCTATGCCACTTCGGCTGAAATGGCCGCCGAGCTCGGCGCCTTCCCCGACTACGACCGCAATGCGCAGAACATGCTGCGCGTCATGCGCAACCACCGCCGTGCTGCCTATGGCGACAGGGACGGCTACGAGAAGCTCGCCGTCAACCCGGTGCCGCTGGTCGCCTCGGATCTCAGGCAGCAAGAGCTTGCCGACCATGCCAAGGCCGCCTGGGACCGCGCCATCGAGCTTGGCGAGGAGCATGGCTACCGCAACGCGCAGGCAACGGTGATCGCCCCGACCGGCACGATTGGCCTGGTGATGGATTGCGATACCACCGGCATCGAGCCCGACTTCGCGCTGGTAAAATTCAAGAAGCTCGCCGGCGGCGGCTATTTCAAGATCATCAACCGTGCGGTTCCGGAAGCGTTGCGCACGCTTGGCTATTCCGAGAGCCAGATCGCCGAGATCGAGGCCTATGCCGTCGGCCATGGCAATCTCAACCAGGCGCCTGCCATTAACCCCGGCTCGCTCAAGGCAAAAGGCTTCACCGACGACAAGATCGCGGCGCTCAATGCGGCGCTGAAGTCGGCCTTCGACATCAAGTTCGTCTTCAACCAGTGGACGCTGGGCGCCGAATGGGTGAAGGAGAATTTTGGCTTCACCGATGAGCAGCTCAACGATTTCTCGTTCGAGATGCTGCCGGCGCTTGGCTTTTCGAAGAAGGACATCGAGGCCGCCAACATCCATGTCTGCGGGGCGATGACGCTGGAAGGCGCGCCGTTCCTGAAGGCCGAACACCTGCCGGTGTTCGACTGCGCCAGCCCGTGCGGCAAGATCGGCAAGCGTTCGCTGTCGATCAACAGCCACATCATGATGATGGCGGCGGCGCAGCCCTTCATCTCCGGCGCCATTTCCAAGACCATCAACATGCCGAACGACGCGACGGTGGAAGACGCCAAAGGCGCCTACATGCTGTCGTGGAAGCTGGCGCTGAAGGCCAACGCGCTCTATCGCGACGGCTCGAAGCTCTCGCAGCCGCTCAATGCCTCGCTGCTGGCCGATGGCGAGGAGGACGAGGACGAAGCCGTCGAGCAGCTGATCGCGGCACCGGCCGCGCAGCGCGCCGTTCAGGTGACCGAGAAGATCGTCGAGCGCGTCGTCGAGCGTCTCTACCGCGACCGCGAGAAACTGCCGAACCGCCGCAAGGGCTATACCCAGAAGGCGGTCGTCGGCGGCCACAAGGTCTATCTCAGGACCGGCGAGTTCGACGACGGCCGTATCGGCGAGATCTTCATCGACATGCACAAGGAAGGTGCCGCCTTCCGGGCGATGATGAACAACTTCGCCATCGCCATCTCGCTCGGCCTGCAATATGGCGTGCCGCTCGACGAATATGTCGAGGCCTTCACCTTCACCAAGTTTGAGCCGGCCGGCATGGTGCAGGGCAACGACGCCATCAAGAACGCCACGTCGATCCTCGACTATGTGTTCCGCGAACTTGCCGTATCCTATCTCGGCCGCCACGATCTCGCCCATGTCGACCAGTCGGATTTCGACAAGACCGCACTCGGGCGCGGCATCAACGAAGGCAAGGCGACGCCCTTCTCCAAGGGCCTGACCCGCGGTGCCTCGCCGGTCAAGCTGGTGTCGGGCATGGGAGCGGAGCCCAAGGGCTTTGCCGGCGCGGGCTCCGGAACTCCGTCCCGTACCGCCCCGACCGCCTTCTCCGGCTCCAACGTGCTGACGTTGAAGCCGGCCAGCGACGAAGCCATCGCCTACAAGCGCGACTATGAGGAACGCGCCAGGGAACTGGTCGAGGACATCGTCTACGCGGAAGCGTCCGACCCCACGGAGCTGTTCACCGACGAGGCCGCAAAAGAAGCAGCCGAAGCCAAAGCGCTCGCCGCCAACCGGCGCCAGCAATCATTGATGCAGGGCTACACCGGCAACGAATGCTCGGAGTGCCATAATTTCACGATGGTGCGGAACGGGACTTGCGAGAAGTGCGATACTTGCGGGGCGACGAGCGGGTGTAGCTGAGAAGCGGCTTTGAGTTGACTTCGCAGGTACCAAAGGCCCGGTGCAATCCGGGCCTTAACTTTTGCGCGACAATTCGCGATTTGATATCGTCACCTTCGTATCCTACTTCATAAGGAATTAGGTCACAGATTCATGGAATCATGTAATCTGTGGTATGCAGACTGAAGGGAGATACACGATGTATGCGATCAAAAGTACGCACGTTGACCCGACGGAAGTCCAGAAATTAGTGAAAGAAATCAGCGAATTGATACTTCGCACCGATTCGCTTTTATCGGCACGTGAAGTGCAGCAAAAGCTTGATTCTGCGGGTTCGCGAGAGGCAATCGCAAAAGCGCTTCGTGTTGCGATCGAACGCGGTGACGTAGAGATTCTGGACAACATGAAACTAAGGGTGCCAGATCGGGGGGATATGCCGGTTGCCGAGGTGGTTCAATAACGCGCGCATAAAAAGACGCCATCAACTCGGAAAGCGAGACCAGCGGCAACCGTTTCAACGTGACCGCGACAGAGTGCTATATAGCTCAGCCTTTCGACGTTTGAGTGGCGTGACACAGATCGTGCGCGCCGGCGAAGTCGACATATTTCACAATCGCCTTTCTCACACTCTCAAAGTCGCCCAGATTGGAAGGCGCCTTGCTGAGATGTTGTTGGAGCGGCAGCCAACCGAGGCGATCGACCTAGGTTTGGATGCGGAAGTTGTGGAAGCAGCATGTCTGATACATGACTTAGGACATCCGCCATTTGGACATTTGGGGGAAAAGACCCTTGACCACCTTGTACAAAGCGCTGGCGACAACGATGGCTTCGAAGGAAATGCGCAGTCCTTTCGTGTCGTAACGAAGCTTTGTGTAAGATTCGAAGAGGCGGCGGGGCTCGATTTAACAGCTGCCACATTAGCGGCTGCATGCAAATATCCTTGGTTTCGCGACAAGAACAACCCCGACCGTTCAAAAAAATGGGGTGCATATAGATTAGACAAGGATGATTTCGACTTTGCTAGAACAATGAGCGGATACGGCAACGAAAAAACTATCGAAGCCGCAATCATGGACTGGTCTGACGATATTGCATATTCTGTTCACGACATGGAGGATTTGCATCGCGGCCGCTTAATACCTTGGACATTTCTAAAAACGAGAGATGGTCGCGAATTTCTTGTCAAAGCCGCGGCTGAAGGGTGGCATAATGCCCCTTCTGACGCTGAAGGCCGCCTGAGACTCGCGTACGGAAGAATCTTTGACGAAATTGCCGCACCTCTAGCTCCGCATATTCTTACGGAATCCTATGACGGAAGAATCGAACACCGACAACAACTTAGGTTCTTTACGTCACAGTTAATTGGCCGCTACATCAACTCTACATCCCTGTCTACAGGGTTAGGTGACGGCCTCCATTTGGAGGAGGAAAAGGTAGACGAAGTTATTCTTTTGAAGCAGATGACAAGAAGCTATCTGATTTTAAACCCTGCCCTCTCCGCACAACAACATGGACAAAAATTGATCATTGAATCGTTGTTCCAAGATTTCATGAACGACGAAAAGAAAAGCATTGTCCCAGTTCGCTTCCAGCACCTTTTTGAGCAAACAGACGTTGGCATCCCACGCGCAGTTGCAGATCTAATTTCAAGCCTAACCGAAAGCGAAGCCACAGGCTTGTACCAGAGGCTCCGTGGCCTGTCTGCAGGATCGGTCCTCGACCCAATTGTTCGATGATAGTGATGGTCGTTCCCCGAGTGCAGGAAGTCGTCCATTACGTCTCTTTTCTTGAGAGCGGCCCCCCTCTTCCGCACCAAGGTCATGATGTCATTTCAACTGAAAACGTTCAGTATCCTCAGGCAGTCCGGTTTGAAGGAGTGATGATATGCGTTACGCGGTGGTGATCGAAAGAGCCGGAAACAATTTTTCCGCGTACGTACCAGACCTACCTGGCTGCATCGCGACCGGTGCGACCGTGCCTGAGGTTGAAGCCGAAATTCGCGATGCAATACGCTTTCATATCGAAGGCTTGCGTGCAGATGGGCTGGACGTGCCCGAAGGGGTCAGCCTGGCGGAATATGTAGAGGCGTGAAAGCTGCGTGTTCCCTTCTCCCCTTGTTGTGGGAGAAGGCAAGAGCTGCCGCTACTCCGCCTCCGCTACCATCTGCCGGCCGCCAACCCAGTCGCGCCATGCCCTCTCATCGCCATGGAACACGTTGAGGTCGATGCGGCCCCTGACCCCGTGCGACAGGCCGGAGCCGGAATATTGCCAGAACAGCCATTTGCGGCCGGGATAGACCTTTGACGGGTGGGCTGCCACGGCGCGCAGCCAGAACGGATAATCGGGGAATGCGCCGCGCAGATTGTCGCGGTAGAAGTCGGGCGCGGTGTAGATGATCGGTCGCTGGCCGTAGTGGCGCTCGAGCTTGTCCATGAACACCTGCATCTTCTCCAGAACCTTTTGCCGCGACGGGCGGCGCTTGCAGCTGGATTCGCCGTTCCACTCGACGTCGATCACCGGCGGCAGCGCGCCCTCGACCCTCGGCACGTTGCGGATGAACCAGTCGGCCTGCTCGCCGGCGGTGCGGCACCAGTAGAAGAAATGATAGGCGCCGCGCTTCAGGCCGGCGGCGTCGGCATTGCGCCAGTTCCTGGTAAACATCGGGTCGATATGATCGCCGCCGTCGGTCGCCTTGATGTAGGCGAAATTGGCGCCCTGGGCGCGCAGCTTTTGCCAGTTCACATTGCCCTGCCAGCGCGAAACGTCGACGCCATGGACGGCAAGGCGCCTTGGCGAGGAGGACTTGCCGAAATTGATCGGCTTGGCGTCGCGAAAACCATAGCGCGTGACCGGCTCTGCAAGCATCGCCGGTGCTGCGCGTGTCAGCCGTTTCGGCGGCGACATCAGCGCGATCACCTCGGCCGGCGGTTCGACGTCCTGATCGGGTACGTCCATCGCGACCGGCTGTTCGTCCTGCTCCTGTTCGGCAAAAGCGGGCGCAGCATCAGTTTTCGCCACGGATGCCACCGGCGCGGGTGGCCGCACAACCGAGCTGGTGGTCTCGCTGGACGGCACTTGCAGCGCATCGACGCCGGAGGTCGACGTGCAACCGGCAAGGCACAGCGCTGCGATCGAAAAGATGACGACGCCTGATATCCGCATCTGGACCTGTACGCAAAACACAACAGACCGAAGGCAGGACAACGCCGCCGGACAAACCAAGCTGGATTCCTAACAAGAAACTACCAACAAAGTTTGAATCGAATTGTTAGGGCTCTCGTCGAGACGTCGGCGGGCAAAGGGACGCTGCCCTTCCACCGTTCGGCCACGTCGCTGGCTTCGCAATCCCGCTTGACAACTCACTGCGTGAGATTAGTCTTCGCTAATCTTACGATGTAAGGCCATACTTGGGAGGGAGTCATGCAGCCCGCCGCCTTGTCAGAATTGCAGCCCTTAGTCACGCCGGAGCCACGCTCGCCCGCCATCGGGATCGACGAGATATCCGGCGATCTCAGCCGCGTCATCGAACGCGCTGAGGTCGATGCCTGGCTCGATCTCTATCGCGCCGCCCCGGCAGACTTTGCCGCAAGGCAAGGCCTAGCCATCGCCGAAGATGGCGATCTCGTCTGGACCACCTGCACGACGATCCCGTTCATCCATTTCAACTGCGTCAAGAACCTTGGTGTCGATAGCGCGGCCACCGAGAGCCGGCTCGATACGCTTCTGAGGCATTATCGCGACGCCGGCATTCTGCGGCCCTGGTTCTACACCAACCCACACACCGAGCCCGCGACGCTCAGCTGCTGGCTCGAGGCGCGCGGCCTGCAGCGTCAGGGAGGCTGGGAACGCATCTTTCGCGACGCCACGCCGTTGCCAGCGGAGCCGCTTTTCCCGACGGAGGATGTCTCGGTCGAGCGGGTGACGCCGGCAACGGCAAGGGAATGGGCTGGGTTCATCGACAGCCAATACCGGTTGCCGACCTCACCGTGGTTACTGGCGCTGGCCGGCCGGCGCGGCTGGCACCATTACATGCTGCGGCGCGACGGCGCGGCGGCGGTGCGCTCGATGTTCATCGGCACCGACGGCATGGCCTGGAGCGGCATCGACGCGCCGGTGCCCGGCATCATGGCGCCGAGCTTCGATCTCGATGCAATGCTCGGCGAAGCGATGGTGCGCGACGGACTTGCGGCCGGTGCAAAACTGTTCGTGGCCGATATCGAGGCGCCGCAAGCCGAACGCGACGGGCCGGCCTATCGCAACTATGCACGTCTCGGCTTCAAACTCGCTTATTTCCGCTGCCATTACAGCTATTTGCCGGCAAATTCCGGCTAACCGCTTCAAGACCCTAGCCGCACAGCCACAGCTTGTGGCAGGTCGTGGCCATCAGGTGGGCCGGCGGTACAAAACGATCGTTGACCGCCACATCATCGTCCGCCCGCCGGACCTTTTCTTCGAGCAGCGTGCGAAGTTGCGCCGGTTGCACGCGGTCGCGCTCCATCACCAGCTTGATCATCGGATCGCTCAAGAGTTCGTCCAGGGTGTTGATGCTGTCGTTCATTCCGTCGCCTCCTCGACTGCCGCCCGCACGCAATAGATAGGCAGCAATGATGGCCCGCCAATGACGCTTTGCCGGCTATCTCGTGTCGCTTTGGATTAAATTTTGTCCAGATTTCACCTCAAACCGGAGGTGGCGCGCCTTCATATTGCGGCAGGCCGTCGTCGATCTGCACCCAGGGCTGCTTCGAGGCGGTCCAGATATGCATCTCGGGCCTGAACACTGAGGGGTCATCGAGCGAGCCGGTGGTGACGCCGATGATGCCGGCGGAATCGCGCCGGGAAAACATCGTCGTGCCGCAGCGCGGGCAAAAGCCGCGCTTGAGATCGGGCGAGGAATTCACCATCGCCAGCGGTCCGTCGACCGTCACATCGTCGATACGGAACAGCATGCGCGCGTTGAAGGCGGCACCCAGCGCCTTCTGGCACAACCGGCAATGGCAGACGCGCTCATTGATCGGTGCTGCCTCGGCGCGGTAGCGCACCGCGCCGCACAAACACCCGCCCTGATACCCAGCCATCGCCCGTGTCCCTGCCTGTGAGGATAGGCGGCATACCTATCGATAGGCGCGGTAGCGTCAATTGAAAAGCTTTGATGGCGCCATCTATAGCTGTGATGCGACCGATACACGACTGGCCGATGCGCCGCGCCAAGGCCTCATTGACGAAATGCCGGCCGTCTCGCGGGAGACGGCCGGCAGACAATTGACTGCGTGTCAGTTCGTTTCGTTGACGACTTCGTCCCAGGTCTTGACCTTGGTCTCGCCATTGAGGAACGGCAGCGCGGCAGCTGTCAGCTCCGGCGCGAAGAACACATCGTAGTGGGTGCGGTTCGGCACGATCGCCAGGCGGTTCTGCGACAGGTTCTCGCGCATCCAGCCGGCGTCCTTCAATCCGCCGCCGAGCATCTGGTAGAATTTGATCTCGTGCTCGGGCCGGTACATGTCGCTGTCGCCGAACACCAGCATCACCGGCATTTTCAGCTTCGGCACGTCGGCGGAGTAATCGTAGTCCTTGCGCATATAGGCGCCAAGTTGATCGAGGAGTTTCGGAAAATCCTCCGGATGCGGCGCAACGGCGACGTAGGATTTGTACATCGGCGTGTCCTTCATCATGTCAGCCATCGCCGCGCCGACCTGTGCCTGCTGGCCACGCATCTCGGCATAGAAGCCGTCCGCGGCGTAGGGGGTCGAGACCAGCACCAGCCGGCGCACCGCCTCGGGATGCTGCACGGCCATGCGGAAGGCGACGCCGCCACCCAGCGAATAACCCATGACGTCGACCTTGTCGTAGCCGAGCGCCTTGACGATCGCCGCCATGTCGTCGCCCATCGCCTCCAGGCTGAGCGGCCGGTCGCCGAGTGCGGTGCGGCCATGGCCCTGCAGGTCGACGCCGATGACGGTGCGGTTTTCGGTAAGCTTCGGCAGGATCGGCGCGAACATATCCGTCGTGCCGAGCCCGCCATGCAGCAGAAGCAGCGGCTCTCCCTTACCATAGACGGCGTAATAATAGTTCAAACCGTTGATCGGCAGCAGGCCGGATTTTTCCGGCTTCGGCAATGTTGCGGTTGCGGTCGTCATGGCGGGCTTGGCCTCCTCAGCGTTGATGGTGCCCGGCGCCGCAAACAGCGCGGCGGCCGAAGCGAAAATGGCGAAAAATATCGATCTGGACATGTCAGTCTCCCTCTCCCGTTTGCATCAAAGTCGCTTTGCGACTTCCTCGAGTTGTTCGGCGCACTGGCCCCAGCCCTCGTGAAAACCCATTTTCTCGTGCTGTTCGCGGTCGGCGACCGACCAATGCGCAACCCGGGCGACGTAGCGGGTCTTGCCCGTGCCCTCGTCCTCGAGTGTCACAATGCCGGTCATGAACGGTTTGGCGGAAGGCTCCCACGCCTTGGTATAGGCATCGGTGAAGACGAGCTTCCTGCCCGGCACGACTTCGAGGAAGACGCCGGGGTTCGCAAACTCGTTGCCGTCGGGACCGGCCATGACGACCAGGCTGGTGCCGCCGGCGCGAACGTCCATCTCAGCGCGCGGCGTCGTCCACGGCTTCGGCGCAAACCATTGCGTCAACAGCTTCGGCTCGGTCCAGCAGCGATAGACGTTCTCGCGCGGTGCATCGATGATGCGGGCGAGAACCAGTTCGCGGTCGGAGTTGGGGGCGATGTCGAGCTTGGTGGTCATGGTGTTTCCTCACATGTCGGGTTTGGCTTTCGTGTCTAGGACGAACCGACAAGACGCAAGCCGACACGGGTCCGCGAGAAAAAATCCGCGGGACCGGAGATTCGAACGACGGAACCGAGTGGCTTCAGTGGCGCTTGGCTTGGACGAGGTAGGCGTCGATCTCGGTCTCGCCCAGCCACTTGGCCGCTTCCAACCGGTGCAGGCCTTCGACGAGGATGTGGCGCTTGCCGTCATGGCGCACCTGGATCGGCGTCTTCATGCCGTTTTCCAGAATGTCCTCGGCCAGATGGCGGACGGTCTCGGGATGCAGCGTCTTCTTGCGCGCGGTCGGCACGTAAATGTCGTTGACCCTAACCTTTTGCACTCTCAGCATATCGGCTCCCGTGGCGGACAAGGCCGCGGTTTGTGAGATAGTCTGTTTGTCCGGCAAGGCCAAGGGAGCAGCCCGGCGATGGCTGGCCCGATCGTTTCCAATTGACGCTTGGCCGGCGGATGGCCGAAATGGCGGCCTTTCGACCTTAGCGGTGTCCATGAACCATCTGCCGACCGAGTTTCCCGATTTCGGACTGACGCCGGAGCAGCGACGCCAGGCGGTGCGCAGCCATTACTGGGAATGGCCGGGCATGGATGGCGGGCGCGGCGAGATCTGGTGCTATAGCGATCGTTTTTCCTACCGCCCCGGCGACATGGTGGCGCTGCATGTCAGCTCGACGGCCGCCAGCTTCGGCATTGTGGTCGTCCGTGACGGCGGCATGGAAGTGACGACGTTCGAGGAGGCCGGTATCGCGGCGCGCTGGCAGGATACGCCGGATCAGTGTTCGGTCGAGGGCTGCGGCTGGCAAGCATCGTTCGAATTTCGCATCGGCGACGACTGGCCGTCCGGTGCCTATCGCGTCACGCTTGAAGCCGACGCTCGCGACGGCAACCCGATCCGCTGCCATCATCTTTTCATCGTCGCGCCGCAGCCCGGCAAGAAGCTTGGTCGTGTGCTGCAGGTGGCGGCCACCGGCACCTGGCTCGCCTACAACACATGGGGCGGTTCCAACCATTACGAAGGCATCACCGGGCCAGGCCGCGACAAGTATGCACGAATGGTGTCGACGCAGCGGCCTTGGTGCCGCGGCTTCGTCGTGCTGCCCAGGGACGCGCCGCGCGTGCCGCTCGAAGTCGCCGTGCCGCCGAAAACCGTGCCGCGCTATCCGCATATGGAATGGGCGTTTGCCACCGGCCATTCGAAGAAATACGCCTCGTCCGGCTGGGCAAGCTATGACAGCCATTTCTTCCGCTTCGCCGAGCGTGCCGGCTACGCCGTCGATCTTGCCAGCCAGCACGATCTGCATTTTTCGCCCGACATTCTCGACGGCTACGACTGCGTCGTCTTCGTCGGCCACGACGAATACTGGACCTGGGAGATGCGCGATGCGGTCGACACCTATGTCGAGCGCGGCGGCCATGCGGCGCGCTTCGCCGGCAATTTCATGTGGCAGACCAGGCTGGAGGACGAAGGCCGCCGGCAGGTCTGCTACAAATACCGCGCTCGCGCAGAGGACCCGGCCTATCGCGGCGGCGATATAAGGCGCGCCACCAATTCCTGGGAAGCGCCGGAAATCGGCCGGCCGGGTGCGGCGACCTTCGGCCTCAATGCGACAAGAGGCGTCTATGCGGGCTGGGGCGGCTGCGCGCCGCGCGGCGTACGCGGCTTTCCGGTCTACCGGCCTGAGCATTGGGCGTTTGCCGGCACCGGCATCTACTATGGCGACCTGCTCGGCGCCGACAGCCATGTCTATGGCTACGAGGTCGACGGGCTCGATTTCGAGATCCGCGGCGGCCTGCCCTACCCCACGCCCGACAGCGGCGCACCGGACGGCCTGCAGGTGCTCGCGGTCGGCATGGCTGCCCAGGTCGAGGAAAGCGCCGACATTCCGTTCGAGGACCAGTTCCTCGGCGACGAGGACGGTCGCTTCACCGCCGAAACGCTGTTCGGCGAGGCAAGCGACGCCAATCTCGACAAGGTCAAACGCGGCAACGGCATGATCGTCAATTTCCCGCGCGGCAAGGGCGAGGTGTTTCACGCAGGAAGCTGCGAATGGGTCGCCGGCCTGCTAAGGCAGGACGCGATGGTCGAGCGCGTCACCAGAAATGTCCTCGACCGCTATCTTGGAAAGCCATGACATGCTGAAGTCCCCTGTCCCGGAAGCCCGCGAAGCCTCGCATCTGTTTTATCTGTCCAGCCTGCGTCGGCCGCTGATCGACCGCGCCGAAGGCATCTACATGTGGACGCAGGATGGCCGCCGCTTCATCGACGGATCGAGCGGGCCGATGGTCGCCAATATCGGCCACTCCAACCGCAACGTGCTCGACGCGATGAAACGGCAGATGGACCGCGCCACCTTCGCCTACCGCCTGCATTTCGAGAACGAACCGGCCGAGGAGCTCGCGCGGCAACTGGCGGCCAAACTCCCCGAGGGCCTGGACCGCATCTTTTTCGTCTCCGGCGGCTCGGAGGCAACGGAATCCTGCGTCAAGCTGGCGCGGCAATGGGCGGTCGCCACCGGCCAGCCCAGCCGCTGGAAGGTGATCACGCGTTTTCCGTCCTATCATGGCGGCACGCTGGGTGCGCTCGCCGTCACCGGCGACGATGCGCTGGCCGAAACATTTGCGCCGATGATGCAAGTGATGCCGACCGTGCCGGCGCCCATCGCCTGGCGCGACCGCGACAATCTTTCGATGGAACAGCGCGGCATCCGCTATGCCGACATGCTGGAGGAGAAGATTCTCGCCGAGGGGCCGGACAGCGTGCTCGCCTTCATCATGGAGCCGGTCGGCGGCGCTGCCACGGCAGCACTGGTGGCGCCGGACAGCTACTATCCGCGCATCCGCGAGATCTGCGATCGCTACGGCATCCTGCTCATCCATGACGAGGTGATGAGCGGCGCCGGTCGCACCGGAAAATTCCTCGGCGGCGATCACTGGAACTGCAAGCCCGACATCGTTGCGCTGTCGAAGGGGCTGGGCTCGGGCTACGCGCCGCTCGGCGCGCTGGCGGCACCGATGCGGCTGGTGCAGCCATTGCTCGCATCGGGCGGCTTCCAGCATGGCCATACCTATGCCGGCAACCCGCTCGCCTGCGCCGCCGGGCTCGCCGTGCTCGGCGAGATGGACCGTCTCGGCCTGATCGCCAATGCGGCCGATATGGGCAAGCTTTTGATGGACGAGCTGAAGGGATTGGCGAAGCGGTTTCCGTTCATCGCCGACGTCCGCGGCAAGGGCCTGCTCACAGGTGCCGAAATGGTCGCCGACCCAGATACGCTGAGGCCGATCGAGCCGGCAAAGAAGGCCACCCAGCGGCTGCTCGACCTCGCCTATGAGCGCGGACTGATCATCTACGGACGCAAGGTCAAGGGCGGCGTCGACGGCGACAATTTCATGGTCGCGCCGCCGATGATCGTCACCGCCGCGCAGATCGGCGAGATCGTAGCCATCATCGGCGACTCGCTCGAAGTGCTGGCCGGTGAACTCGACCTGCCGGTCGAAGGCTGAGGGGCGAACCATGGCGCCGCGAAAAATCATTATCACCTGCGCCGTCACCGGGTCGGTGCACACACCATCGATGTCGCCGCATCTGCCGGTGACGCCGGACCAGATCGCCGCCGACGCGATCGCCGCCGCCGAAGCCGGTGCCTCGATCCTGCATCTTCACGCCCGCGACCCCAAGGATGGAAGGCCGACCGCCGACCCCGAGCTGTTCATGCAGTTCCTGCCGCGCATCAAGCAGGCGACCGACGCAGTGATCAACATCACCACCGGTGGCTCCTCGCTGATGACGCTCGACCAGCGGTTGGCCGCCCCGCTCAGGGCGGAGCCGGAAATGTGCTCGCTCAACATGGGCTCGATGAATTTCGCGCTGTTCCCCATGCTCGAGCGGCCGCGGGAGTGGCAGCACGAATGGGAGCCGAAGCTGCTCGAGGCGACCCGCGACACGATCTTCAAGAACACCTTTGCCGACATGGAGACGGTGCTTGAGAAGCTTGGGCGTGGTTGCGGCACGCGCTTTGAATTCGAGTGCTACGATGTCGGCCACCTCTACTCGCTGGCGCATTTCCGCGACCGCGGGCTGGTGTCGGGACCGCTGTTCATCCAGTTCGTGTTCGGCATCCTCGGTGGCATCGGCGCCGATCCCGAAAACCTGATCCACATGAAGCGCATCGCCGACAAACTGTTCGGCGACAGCTACCAGTTTTCGGTGCTGGCCGCCGGACGCCATCAGATGCCGATGATCTCGATTGCGGCGGCGATGGGCGGCAATGTCCGCGTCGGGCTGGAGGACAGCCTCTACGACGGGCGCCAACTGGCCAAGTCCAATGCCGACCAGGTCCGCCGTATCCGCAGCGTGCTCGACGGGCTGTCGCTGGACGTCGCGACGCCGGCCGAGGCGCGGCAGATGCTGGCGCTCAAGGGCGGCGACCGTGTGGCGTTCTGATGGTTGCGCTCCGGCACACCCCCCTCTGGCCTGCCGGCCATCTCCCCCTCAAGGGGAGAGATCGGCAGCTTCGATCTCGCTGCCCACCCTGCAACGTTGGTGAATGGCGAAACCCGGCGCGACATCCAATCTCCCCCCTTGAGGGGGAGATGTCCGGCAGGACAGAGGGGGGTGCCTGGGCGCCCTGCCTGCCGTGAGTACGCCATCCACAAACGTGCTTATCCGCCCCGGCCGGGTGGAGGACGTCGAAACCATCCACGCCGCACTCCTACGGCTCGGCGCGCATGTCGGCGCACATCAGGAGATCACCTCGACAGCTGCGGATCTCCGCACCTATGGCTTTGGCGAAAAGCCTGCCTTCTCGACCTTGATCGCCGAAGTCGGCGGCGAATTTGCCGGGCTTTGCCTGCATTTTCCGATCTTCTCGACATGGATGGGACGACCCGGCGTCTATGTGCAGGACCTCTACGTCGAGGACCGGTTTCGCGGCCGCAGGATCGGCGAGCGCCTGCTGCGCCGGGTGGCGGCGCAGTGCCGGAAGGCAGGCGGCGTCTATCTCAGGCTGTCCGTCGATACCGACAACGAGACCGCCAAGGCTTTTTACGAACGGTTGGGCATTGCCTGGTCGAGCTACGAGCAGGTGCAGAAGATCGTCGGCGACGCCTTTTTCGCCTTCGCCGATGCACCGGAGGAGCCAACATGAAAGCCTTCTATGCCGAAGAACAGAAGCGCCACGACCCGAAGGCGTTCCTCTCAAGCGGCGCGCCGCAGCCCAATCCGGAAAAGCCGGAACGGGTCGAGCGATTGCTAGCCGGCGCAAAGGCTGCCGGCTGCACGATCGAACGGCCGCGGGATCACGGGCTCGGCCCGATTGCGGCGGTGCATACGCCCGAATATCTCGATTTCCTCCAGCATATCTTCGCGCGCTGGCAGCGCATCGAGGGTGCCTCTGCCGAGGTCATTCCCAACATCCATCCGATCGCGCGGCACGGCTCCTATCCTGCCTCGGCAGTCGGCCAGGCCGGCTACCACATGGCCGACACCGCCTGCCCGATCTCCGGCGAGACGTGGCAGAGCGCACTGTGGAGCGCCTGGAGCGCGGTTGAAGCAGCCGAGGCGGTGATGTCGGGCGTGCCTTCAGCCTATGCGCTCTGCCGTCCGCCCGGCCATCACGCCTTTGCCGAGGTCGCCGGCGGCTTCTGCTTCATCAACAATTCGGCGGTCGCCGCACGGGTTCTGCGCAAGCAAGCGGCGCGGGTGGCGATCCTCGACGTCGACCTGCATCACGGCAATGGCACGCAGGGCATCTTCTATGCCCGGCCGGACGTGCTCACCGTGTCGCTGCATGCCGACCCGGTGCGCTTCTATCCGTTTTTCTGGGGCCATGCCGACGAGCGCGGCGAAGGCGCCGGCCTCGGCTACAATCTCAACCTGCCGCTGCCGCGCAAATCCGGCGACGCCGCATTCCTCGAAGCACTGGACGTGGCTTTCCAGCGTATCCGCGCCTTTGCGCCAGAAGCGCTGGTGGTGGCGCTCGGCCTCGACGCCTTCGAGGGCGATCCGTTCGGTGGGCTGTCGGTGAGCACGCCCGGTTTCTCGCGCATTGGCGAGGCCATCGCCGGTCTCGGCCTATCGACAGTCATCGTCCAGGAAGGCGGCTATCTCTGCGACGAGCTCGGCGACAATCTCACCGCCTTCCTCACCGGTTTTGGCGGCGCCCACAAGCGATGATCGGCCCGCGAGGCGCGCTCAGGATCGTTCCTGCCTCAGCATGGCGACAACGCGGTGCACACTCTCCAGCGTCTCGTCGATCTCGGCTAAAGTGTTGTAATGAGCGATGCCTATGCGCACGACGCCCTGGTCGGCCGGAATGCCGAGCTGGTGCACAATCTCCCAGGCGTAGTTGTGGCCGGACCATAGGAAGATGTTTTCCGCATTCATCTGCCGCACGATCGCCTCCGGCACGATGCCTTGGACGGTGAAGGACACCGTCGGCACGCGCTCATTGATCCGCTTCGGATCGGTGATGCCGTGGATGGTCAGGCCGGCAATATCCGACAGACCGTCGATCAGCCGTTGCGCCAGCGGGTTCTCGTAAGCGATCGACAATTCGAAGGCCTTGGTTATTTTCTGGCGGCGCGATGCTTGATCGCCGGCCGCCCCGCCCAGCTCGGCAAGATAATCGACCGCCGCCGACAGGCCGGCCATCAATTCAATTTGCGGCGTGCCGAGCTCGAAGCGCTCCGGCAAGGCATTGGACGAGCAACGGCATTTGTACGGCTTCAGCGCATCGACGACGTCCAGCCTGCCCCACAAAATTCCCATATGTGGGCCGAAGAACTTGTAGGCCGAGCAGATCAGGAAATCACAGCCGAGATTTTGGACGTCGATCAGGCCATGCGGGGCGAACTGCACGCCATCGACGTAGACCAACGCACCGGCCTGCCTGGCAGTGCGGGTCAACGCCTTCACCCGGTTGATCGACCCGGTGAGATTGCTGGCGTAGTTGAGCGCAACGAGCCGCGTCCTCTCGGAAAGCAACGCGGCAAGCGCCGCCTCCTCGATTTGCCAGCTCTGCTGGTCGAAAGGCAGCCAGCGCACGACAAGGCCAAGGTCTTCAGCCAGTTGCAGCCAGGGCGAGACGTTGCCCTCATGGTCCATGCGGGTGAGGATGATCTCGTCGCCGGGCTTCATCGTACGGCCAAGCGTTCGCGACATGTGGTAGGTCAACGTCGTCATGTTGGCGCCGATGATGATTTCCCGCGGACTTGCCGCGCCAAGGAAATCCGCCATCGCCAGATGGGCCTCGTCGACGATGTCTTGTGCCGCGATGGTGGTCTCGAAGAAGCCGCCGAGATTGGCATTGGTGGTCAGCAGGCAGCGTGACACCGCGTCCGCCACCGCCTGCGGCACCTGCGTGCCGGCAGGATTGTCGAGATAGATGCGCCTGCGGCCCTTGTCGGTCAGCGACAAGGCCGGAAATTTTGCGCGCACCGCGTCGATCCGGAAGTCCATGGCTGTTCCCCTCCCCTTATGATCATCGGACGATCACGTCTCGACGCCTCACGGGCACGGATTGCCGACGCGCTGGTGGATCGCATCGACGGCTTTCTGCATGTCCTCGGTCCAGACCACGTTGGCGGAAGAGAGCGCCATTTCGAGTTGCGAAATGGTGGTGGCACCGATGATGTTCGAAGTGACCAAGGGCCGGTTCGAGACATAGGCATTGGCAAACAGGGCCGGCTCCATGCCGAAGGTGCGCGCCAACCGGTTGTATTCGAGCTGCACTTCGGCAGCATTCGGCGTCTCGTAGCGCTGGCCGCGGTTGAACAACTGCGAGCGCGAGCCCTGCGGCCGCGCGCCATGATCGTATTTGCCGGTCAAATAGCCTTGCGCCAGCGGCGAATAGGCAAGCAGCGACACCTGCTCGCGCTCGCAGACTTCGGCAAGGTTCACCTCGAAGGTGCGGTTGACGAAATTATAGGCGTTCTGCAACGAGACGACGCGCGGGCCGAGGCCCTTGTCGGCTTCGGCAATGAAACGCATGACGCCCCAGGAATTCTCGTTCGACAGGCCGAAGTGGCGGATCTTGCCGGCCTTCACCAGCTCGTCGAACACACCAAGCGTCTCGGCGATCGGCGTCTCGCCCTCCGGCACGCCGGCGGCATCGGAGCGTCGCGGCACGGCGCCGATGCGGTTCGGATTGGCGCCCCACGGTACGTCGCGTTCCGGCCAATGGATCTGGTAGAGATCGATGTAATCGGTGTTGAGCCTGGCGAGTGACTTATCAATAGCGTCGAAGATGTCGGCGCGCACCAGCTTCGACGGGCGGTCGCCGCGAAACCAGGTGTTGGCGGTGCGGCCAACCACTTTCGAGGCGATGATCACCTGGCCGCGATTGCGCTTCTCCTTCATCCAGTTGCCGATGATTGTCTCGGTGCGGCCCTGCGTCTCGGCCTTGGGCGGGATCGGATAGAGTTCGGCGGTGTCGATGAAATTGACGCCGCGCGCAAACGCCAAATCCATCTGAGCGTGACCGTCCGCCTCGGTGTTCTGCTGGCCCCAGGTCATCGAGCCGAGGCAGATCTGCGACACGAAAAGATCGGTCTGGCCGATGCGGCGTTTGTGCATGGAGGTTCTCCGGCGGGAATTTTGCGCGGCTGCGCGAGGAGGAAGCAATAGCATACAGGAAAGCGCCGGCCGCTTCCAAGCCCGCCGCCGGCAGGCCAGGCGACTTTCCCAGGATGCCGGCGAACGGGGTTTATCCCCACGGCCAATAAAAAGCCGGACTGCATGTGCATGCAGTCCGGAAGTTCGCCAGGAATGGCGAGGAAAAACCGGCCAAATGCCGGCACTGACGCATACGGTCGAAGTGCCGCAGAAGTTTCGCCGGACCAGCCGAATTATGTCAAAAAAGATCGGGGCAGCATGGCTGCCATGCGAATGCTGCACTGCACAATCGTCATGATCCGCCTATATTGAAGGCCGCGGAGGTTTCAATAGAGGGGCTTGAATCATGGGATTCTTCACTGAAATGTTCGCCCGTCCGCGTCCGCGGGAACAGCTGCGCTATCGCGCGGCACTGGCGCTACTCCATTCGATGAGCAATGCCGATCGCGCCGATATCGGGGTCAAGCCGGCCGATTTCCCACGCATCGCCCGGGAAATGTCCTTGCGCTAAACAGTGCACCGCGAGATATCCCGGCGCGGCCGGGATATCTCCTGAGCGAATCTCAACGCAATCCGAGGAAGATCGACTTGCCCAATGGCACGCCGTTGTGGCGCAGGATGTCATAGGCAGTGGTCAGGTGGAAATAGAAATTGGGCATGGCGGCATGCAACAGATACTGCATTCCTGGCATCGAAACCTCGCGTCCCGCAAGCCTCAGTTCGACCATCCTGTCATCTGAACCATCGAATTCGGCCGCCGAAAATGTCGCGAGATGAGCCAATGTCTTGCTAAGGCGGGCCTGCAGATCGGCGAAGCTCGCCTCATTGTCCTCGTATTTTGGCACCTCACGCCCGGCCAGCCGCGACGGCGCGCCCTTGGCGTGATCGGTGGCAATCTGTACCTGCCTGGTCAGGGCGAACATGTCCGGCGCCAGCCTCGCCGTGAGATACACCTGCGGATCGATCTTCCGGTCAGCCGCATTTTGCTCGGCAATGCTCAGGACGTTGGCCAGTGCCTTCAGCCTCGCCGAAAATACCGGCACGGATGCTTCATACATTGATATGGTCACAAGAAATCTCCACGCGGCCCGACTGCCGACGGCGAGAGGTAGCGCTTTCGCACGCGATTGTTCAAGCGTCACCACGTCGCCGCAATCGATATGATAGGATTTTTCATCGAGTGGAGGTTCCCGATGAGACGCGCCCTTTTCGCAACGGCCGCTTTTATCTCTCTTGCCGGCCAATCGGCGCTCGCCGCAGACGCGCCTTATATCGACGACAGGTCGAATGCCGAAGCGGTCATCCGGTCGCTTTATAGTGCCATCAGCCGGCACGAATTCGCGCGCGCCTGGGACTATTTCGGCGACACCAAGCCGGCCAAGGATTTCAACTCCTTCGTCAAAGGCTATGACGGCACCGACACGGTCGACGTAAAAACCGGTGGTGTGTCCGAAGACGGTGCTGCCGGCAGTATCTATTACAGCGTTCCGGTCGCCATTCGGGCGACGGCCAAGGACGGCAGCCAAAATGTCTTTGCCGGCTGCTATACGCTGCGACAGATCAACGCCTCGATCCAGGAACCGCCATTTCGCCCGATCTTCATCGACAAGGGTGCGCTGAAACCGTCAAGGGCCGATTTCGAAGATGCCGTGCCGGCAAGCTGCGGCGAAGGACCGCCGCCGCCGAAGAAGGACGCGGCGCTTGAGCAGGCCAAAAAGGCGTTTGGCGCCACCTATGGCGACCAATGTGACAAGGAGTTTCTAAGCACCGAGCCGGACATTTTCTCGATCCAGTATAAAGACAAGGATGCGGCTGCCAGTGATCCCGAAAGGGAAACGCGGCTTTTCCACTTCTCCTGCTCGGCCGCGGCCTATAACGAAAGCTCTATTTATTACATGAGCGACGACGTGCTCGGCGTCAGGCAATTGCAGTTCGCCGAACCCGAAATGGACATTCGCTACGAAAACAACGACAGCGAAGGCAAACTGCTGGGCATGACCATAGTTGGCTTCCAGACCTCCGGCTGGGCAACCAATTCCGATTACGACGAAGAGACCAAGACGATCGCTACGTTCAACAAATGGCGTGGCATCGGCGATGCCTCTTCATCGGGGACATATCTGTTTCGCAACGGCGATTTTTCCCTGGTCCAGTACGACGTCGACGCGTCTTACGACGGCGAGGAAAATCCGCAGACGGTCGTCGACTACAACACCGCGCCCTAGGGGGCCTTCGATAACATCCAGTTGAGTGTACCCCGCCAGTCGGTCATGCGGATTGGCGTGCCATGCGTGCCAGTTTCAAAACGGACGAAGCGGGTCGGATAGGTTCTCGATTTGGCTAGGATCGATCGGAAGAAGCCTTCCTGTTTCTCGATTGGAAACACCGGGTCCTTGCTACCCTGGCCGAAGAAGACCGGCACACGACGCTTGAATGCGGGGCTTGAGAAGAAACTCTCATCCCACAGCGAGCCGAGCAGCAGCAGCCCGTCGATGCGCCCGCCGGTGTCCTTGCGATCGGCCAGCTTCCAGCATAACGAACCGCCCATCGAGCCACAGGCGACGAAGATTTTTGCGCCCGGCGACTGCTCGGCATAGTGGCCGATCAACGCAGCGATCTGGGCGGCACCGGTGTCGCCGAAGTCGGAAAAATCCGGCGACAGATAGAGGCCGCCATTGCCGGCCATCAGGTTCTTGATGCGGTTGAAATTGCCGCCGAAGGTGATGTCGTCGGTGCCCTGCTTACGGCTGCCGCCCTGCCCGTGCAGGTAAAGCACGATGATGCTGGCGCCCCCGACTTTGCCGACGGCAATGTGGCGGACATCTCCAGCGTCGGTCTTCAGCAACAGATCCTGCTGCACCTTGCGCACGCCGGTATCGGTGTATTGCGCGTGCACACGACGCTCAGGCACTTCGTCACGGGCGTTGATGTCGCGCAACTCACGATAGTCGATGACCGTATAGGCGCCGTTGTTTTCGGATGAGAGCGTCGCCGGATAGGCGAACAGATCATCCTTGAAGGGTTTGAGTTCGAGAGCGTTGGCGTAGGCGGCACAAGAGAGCGACAAAAGAATCGCGATCAGCAGGGCCGGGAGGCCAGAGGGGGGCAAGCGGAACCGGAAGCAAGAACGAAAGGCCATCCCGCAGCCATGCGTTTTTCGGCTTCGGTTTGTCAATCCTGCAGCACGCCGCCGGCGCTTTCCAGCGCCTCGCGCGTGTCGACATCGACGGCCGCCCCTTCGCCGATCTCGACATCGATGACGTCGAGCCCTTCGGCCTCGACCAGATGACGGGCACCGGTATCGCCTTCGAGGTGAGCGATGGCGGCGAACAGCGAGCGCGGCAGCAGCACCGGGTTGCCGCGCCGGCCATTATGAGAGGCGCGCACCACCGATCGCCCTTCGGACTTGCGGAACGCCTCGATCAGCCTGTCGAGGTCGGCCGAGGCGACGCCCGGCATATCGCCGAGGACGATCAGGGCGCCGGCGGCGTCGCCAGAAACCTTGGCGATGCCTGCCTTCAGCGACGAAGACAGACCCTCGGCGAAATCCGGATTGTCGGCGAAGGTCACATCCATGCCCGACAGTGCGCTGCGCACGCGCTCGCGCTCGTGGCCGGTGACGACGATGGTGGCCGCGGCTTTCGAACCGACCGCGCGTTCGGCGGTGCGGCGGACCAGGGGCTTGCCGTCGAACAGCGCCAAAAGCTTGTTCGGCCCGCTCATGCGGCTGGAGCGGCCGGCCGCCAGAAGCACCGTCTCGACCCTTGGTTCTGCTTTGGCCGGCAGCGGCTCGCGCGGCTGCGGCCGCGTCGGAATTTCCATCAGCAGCCCGCCAACGCCCATGCCGGCAATATCCCTGGCGGTCACGTCGAGACCAGCAATCAGCCGGTCGAGCACCCAGTCGAAGCCGTTCTCCTTGGGGCTACGGGCGCAACCGGGCGCACCGATGATGCGCTTGCCGCCTAGATTGCCGAGCACCAGCAGATTGCCAGGATCGACCGGCATGCCGGCGCGAATGACGGTGCCGCTTGCCCTTTCGATGGCGGCGGGCACGACGTCGCCGAAATCGGCCATCGCCGAGGCGCCGAAGATCACCACCATATCGTTGTCGCGGATCAGCGAGGCGGCAGCCTCGGCGACGGGGCTGACCTCATGCGGGGTTCGACGCTCCGTCGTCAGCCGGCTGCCCGAACGCGCCAGGCGCGCTTCGGTGACGCGCAGCGTCTTGTCGAGCACGCTCGGCTTGATGCCGGGCAGCACCGTCTGGATGAGGCCGACGCGCACCGGCTGATAGGCGTTGACCGCAAAAATCTCGCCCTCGGCGCAGATCCTTGCCACCGCATCGACCAAAGCGAAGGCGACCGCAAACGGAATGATTTTCACCGTCGCAACCATCTGACCTTTTTCGACCGGCGCATGCTGCGCCAGCGTGGCGATGGTAATCGTCGGATCGACGGCATTGATGGCGTCGATCATCGCCGCGTCGACGGTGAATATGCCGGCAGCCTGCGCGTGGAGGTTGACCCTGCCGGTCGCAGCGCGCTTCGCCTCGATGTTGCGATGGATCATATATGCGGCGAGCTTTTCGGCCGCGGCATCCTCGCTGAGATCATCGGGCGCCAACACCGCCGCGACGACCTCGGAAATCCCGGAGGCCTTCAACAGGGACACATCCTCGGCGCTTAGCCTGTGCGCCTTGCGGAAGCGGCGCTCTCCGGCTGTGGTGGCGTGCGCCAGCACTGCCCCTTCGGCCGCATCGATCGGAACGGGACCAAATTTCACGCGACCGCGCCTTTGGATTCGAGGCCGCGAGAGCGAAAGGCGTGGATCGCTTGCGCCAACACCGCGACGGCGATCTCGGCCGGGCTGGCAGCCCCAATGTCGAGGCCGATCGGTGCATGAATGCGGGCGATCTGGTCGGCGGTCGCGCCCAAGGCCAGCAAGCGTTCGACGCGTTTCGCATGGGTCTTGCGACTGCCAAGCGCCCCGACATAGAAGCAGTTGGCGTCGAGCGCCGCCTTCAGCGCGAAATCGTCGATCTTCGGATCATGAGTGAGGGCAGCCAGCGCGGTATAGCCGTCGAGCGGCTGACGCTTCAGGACATCCTCCGGCCATTCGGCATGCAGCGCGATGTCGGGAAAGCGGTCGGACGTGGCAAACGCCGTGCGCGGATCGATGATCTCGACGGGATAGCCGGCGATCCTGGCCATCGGTGCAAGCGCCTGGCTGATGTGGACGGCGCCGATCACCACCAGGCGTGGCTGCGGCAGATGTGCGTTGAGGAAGAAGGCCCGTCCCTCAGCTTCGACCGACCCGGAATTGCCGGTGCGGAATGCCTTGGCGATGGCTGCCCCGAGTTCGCCGGCAACCTGGTCGCCCTCGCGCACGATACGGTCCCGGCCGTCACCAAGATCGGTTACCAAAATCGCCGCGCGGCGGGCACGACGTTCGGCGTTGAGTGTCTTCAGCGCGTAAGGATCCATCGACAATCAGCCCAATCTTTCGACATAGACCTTGATGCGGCCGCCACAGGACAGGCCGACCTGCCACGCAGTCTCATCGGCGACCCCGAACTCCAGCATCTTCGCCTTGCCGCTATCGATGACGTCGATTGCTTCGGTCACCACTGCGCCTTCGACGCAGCCGCCCGAAACGGAGCCATGGAAATTGCCTTCGGTGTCGATGACCAGATGGCTACCGACCGGCCGCGGTGCCGAACCCCAGGTTTCGACCACGGTGGCAATGGCGACGTCCTTGCCGTCCTTCATCCAGCCCTCCGCGATGATCAGCGGGTCGCGGGCTTCATCGAGATAGACACTGTGTTCCATGATTTTCTCCCTGGGAGACATGTGGTTATGCGACGCGCTTCGCGCCAGCCTGGATCCACCGGCGCGGGTCGACCGAACGCACCGAATTCTTGTCCAGCGACGCACAGAGATCGGCGAGCGCGTCGAGATTGTGCACCGAACGGAATTCGTCGACATGCGGCAGCATCGCCCTGACGCCGCGGGCGCGCGCCTCGAAGCCGTCGAAGCGCAGCAGCGGGTTCAGCCAGATCAGCCGCCGGCAGGATTTATGCAGCCGTTCCATTTCCTCCGACAGGCCGGCGACCTCGTCGCGCTCCAGCCCATCGGTGATCAGCAGTACCACCGCGCCTTGCCCCAGCACGCGGCGCGACCAAAAACGGTTGAATTCTGCCAGCGTATCGCCGATGCGCGTGCCGCCCGACCAGTCCTTTACCGCGGCAGAACAGTCGGCGAGTGCGGCATCGGGATCGCGATGCCGCATCTGACGGGTCAGATTGGTAAGCCTGGTGCCGAAGACGAAGGCGTGCACGCGCCGGCGCTTTTCCGTCAGCGCATGCAGGAAATGCAGGAAGATCCGCGTGTACTGGCTCATAGAACCGGAAATGTCGGCAAGCACCACCAGCGGCGGATGGACTTCGCGGGGCGAGCGGAATTTAGGCAGGATCAACTCGCCGCCGGTGCGCGCAGCCGAGCGCATCATGGCGCGCGGATCGATACGGCGGCCATGCGCATCGGCTTTGAAACGCCGCGTCCGAACCATGTCGAAGGGCAGCCGCAACTGGGCGATCGCTATCTTGGCGTCGGCCATCTCGGCGGCGTTCATCTGGGCAAAATCCTTGCCTCTCAGCACCTCGTTGCCGGAGAAGGTGAAGCGCGCGTCGACCTCGATCTCGGGAACTTCCTGCGCCGGCTGGTTCTTCTGGTGACCCTCGAACATCGCCTGGCTGACGCGGTTCTCGGCCGCGCGGGGTTTTTGCTTCCCTTTGTTGTCGGGAGCGATCGGCGAAAAGATCGCCAGCATCTTTTCGATCAGCTCGTGCGACTTCCAGAACAGCCGGAAGGTCTCGTCGAAGGTGGCGTGATCTTCGTGCCTCGAGACCAGCACGGCGTGCAGCGTCCAGTAGAAATCGTCACGCGAGCCGATGCCGGCAGCGAGCACTGCCTCGATGGCGTCTTTGACCGAGGCCGGTCCGACACGCATACCGGCCTTGCGCAAGGTGCGGGAGAAATAGACGACGTTGTCGGCGATCCGCCCGTCCGCCGTTGCCTCTTTGGGTTCCGCACGCGGCATCGCCCTACTCCGCCGCCGACAGCTCGGCCTTGACCTCGTTGAGGATGCGCCGGCCTTCGCCCTCACCGATGCGGGCAATATCGTCCTGGTATTTCAGCAGCACGCCAATCGTGTCGGAAACCGTCTCAGGGTCCAACGCCACCTTGTCGAGTTCGGTCAGCGCGCCGGCCCAGTCGATGGTCTCGGCGACGCCGGGCACCTTGAACAGCTCGATCTGACGCAGCTTCTGGATGAATGAAACGACCTCGGCCGAAAGCCGGCTGTTGGCCTGCGGCACCTTTCGGCGGACGATCTCAAGCTCGCGCTCGGCATTGGGATAATCGACCCAGTGATAAAGGCAGCGCCGCTTCAGCGCGTCGTGGATTTCGCGCGTGCGGTTGGTGGTGATGATGACGATCGGCGGCTCCTCCGCCTTGATGGTGCCGAGTTCGGGCACCGTCACCTGGAAATCGGAAAGGATTTCGAGCAGGAATGCCTCGAAGGCCTCGTCGGTGCGGTCGAGTTCGTCGATCAGGAACACCGGTGCGGCGCCCGCCTTGCCAGTCAGCGCATCGAGCACCGGGCGGCGGATCAGATACTTTTCGGAAAAGACGTTGCGTTCCATGTCGGAGCGGTCGACCTTGCCGGCCGCCTCCTCCATGCGGATTTCGATCATCTGCGCGGCGTAGTTCCACTCGTAGACGGCAGACGAGACATCGAGCCCTTCATAGCATTGCAGGCGGATCAGCCTACGGCCAAGGGCCTCGGCCACCACCTTGGCGATCTCGGTCTTGCCGACGCCGGCCTCACCCTCAAGGAACAGCGGACGCTTCATGCGCAGCGACAAAAACAGCACAGTCGCCAGCGACCGGTCCGCCACATAATCCGCACCGGTCAACAGATCGAGCGTCTCGTCGATGGTCCGCGGCACGGGGCGCGATTTCAGCTCGGTCATTTGATCTCCATGGACGCGGCCATCAAAGCCTCTACAGAGCGTGGTAGCTGCGGTCGTGATAGATCAGCGGCCGCAAATTATCGCCGGTGCGCAGGCCTGTCACCTTGCCAAAAAGCACACGATGAGTGGCCAAATCCTTGGTGTCGATCAGCTCGCAGTCGAAGACGGCAAGCGCGCCCTTCAACGTCGGCGCACCGGTCGAGATGACGTCCCATTCGGCCAATGCGAAACGCTCCTCGACCGGCAGGCCGGTGATGCCGGAAAAGCCGATCGACAGCGGCTCCTGATCCGAAGCCAGCGTGTTCAGGGCAAATTTGCCGTTTTTCACAAACGGCTCGTTCTTGGGATTTTCACGATTGAGGCAGACCAGGATGGTCGGCGGCGTGTCCGACACCGAGCAGGCCGCGATCACCGTCGCGCCACGCTTGCCCGCCGGGCCATCAGTGGTGACCACATGCACATGGCCGGCAAAATGGGCCATAGCGTCGCGGTAGGCCTGCGGCCCGATTTCATTCTTCTTCAGCACCGATGATTTTCCGTTAGTCAGAACCAGCCGTTATATATGACCGCATATTGCATGCCACAAGCGAAGTGCTTGAGCTATATCCCGAATTCGCGTGTTGCGCCAAAGCTGGCCAGCCTTTAGGTCTTGACGGCATTGGCGCCGGCAAAACACGCGACCGGCGCGGAGGAATTCTTCGCTCGCATGCGACCTTGGACAACCACGATAGCGGTGCTGGCCTGGCTCTCGCTCGCCGGTAGTGCGAGTGCCGAGACGCTGCTGATCGGTGTCGCGGCGCCTTTGTCGGGGCCGTCGGCGATCCTCGGCAAGCAGATCGAGGCAGGCGCGACAATGGCGGCTGAAGCGAGTGATACCGAGATCAGGACGATCGATGACGCCTGCACGGCCGCTGGCGGCGTTGCCGCCGCGCGGGAATTCGCCGCGGCCAAGGTCAAGGTCGTCATCGGTTTTCTGTGCACCGACGCAATCGAGGCGGCTCTGCCGATCCTCAAGGATGCCGACATCCCGGTGATCACCGTCGGCGTGCGCACGGAAAGCCTGACCGACCGGCGCGCCAAGACGGGATGGCCGATCTATCGTCTCGGGCCGCGCGGCGACGACGAGCGCAATGCCGTCGCCGCCACCCTCACCCGCCTATGGCAGAACGAGCTGTTCGCTATCGTCGACGATGGCACGATCTATGGCCGCGAAATGGCCGAGACGTTTCGGTCTGCCGCCGAGCAGGCGGCATTGAAGCCAGTGTTCGTCGACACGTTCCGGCCGCAGCTCGACAACCAGATCGGCCTGATCGGCCGACTGAAGAAAGCCGGCGCATCGCATGTCTTTGCCGGTGGTGACGGCGATGATGTCGCCATTATGGGCCGCGACGCCGGCCAGCTCGATACCGGCATGGTGTTTGCCGGCGGTGAAGCGCTGCGCGCGCCGCTCGGCGACGTGCCTTACGCCGTCGGCACGCTAATGATCGCGCCGCCCGAATGGGTTGACGTCGCCGACCCCAAGGTGCTGCAAAGCTTTGTCGCACAAAACATCGTGCCGGATGGTTATACGCTTCCCGCCTATGCCGCGGTCGAGATCGCCCGCGAGGCCTTTGCGGCTTCCGAAACCTCCGGCAAAAGCCTGGCTGACCTGCTTACTGGACATGACTTCACTACGGCGATCGGGCCGATCCGCTTTGACGAGAAAGGCGACCTGACGCAAAATCCTTATCGCGCCTACCGTTTCGACGGCGGCCGTTTCGTGCGGGCGGAGAGCCAATAATGTTCCATACCGGTCCGCGCAATCTCATCACCGACGTTGCCGGCTTGCGGGTTGGCAATGCGGCGAATGCCAAGCTGAAATCCGGTGTGACCACCGTCATCTGCGACGAACCGGCCGTGGCCGGCGTGCAAATCCTGGGCGGTGCGCCGGGCACCCGCGAAACCGACCTGCTCGAGCCGCACAATTCAATCCATGCCATCCACGCCGTGGTGCTTTCGGGCGGTTCGGCCTTTGGCCTCGACGCCGCGTCGGGGGTACAGGCGGCATTGCGCGAAAGAGGCATGGGCGTCGAGGTCGGCGGCTTTCGCGTGCCGATCGTGCCGGCGGCGATCCTGTTCGACCTGCGCAATGGCGGCGACAAGCATTGGGGCCGGTATCCGCCTTACCGCGACCTCGGCTACGAAGCCGCGCAAGCCGCCGCGATAGACTTTGCGCTCGGCACCGCCGGCGCGGGTGCCGGCGCGCTGAGCTCCGGTCTGAAGGGCGGGCTCGGCTCGGCCTCGACAATGCTGGACAGCGGCGTCACCATCGGCGCGCTCGCCGCCGTCAACCCGACCGGCTCGGTGACGGTCGCCGGGACCCGCCATTTCTGGGCGGCACCGTTCGAGATCGGCGACGAGTTCGGCGGCTTAGGCTATCCCCACCCGATGCCTGACGGTGCCAGAAAGATCCTGCTGAAGTTCCGTGACAAGCATGCCGCAGAGCAGGCGGAAACCGGCGCCAACACGACCATCGCCGTGATCGCCACTGATGCGGTCCTCACCAAGGCCGCCGCCAAACGCCTGGCGATATCAGCGCATGACGGCTTTGTCCGTGCCATTTGGCCGACGCACACGCCCGCCGACGGCGATCTGGTCTTCGCGCTGGCAACGGGCAAGAGCGGCATCGAGCTCGGGCCCAACGATGCAATCGATCTCTACGCAGCTGCCGGCGCGACGATGGCGCGCGCCATCAGCCGCGGCGTCTTTGCCGCGACGCCGGCCGAGGGCGATCTCTTCCCGGTCTGGTCGTCGCGCTGAACGCGCCGACGCTCATTCGGTGAGCAGCAGTCAGACTGGACTATGATCAGGTGGGGTCGGATTTTTCTTCCTCGAACGTGACCGCAACATCCGAGTTTGCCGACAGGCGCACCTTCTGGCCCTCGACCTCGGCGACGAGGCTGAGAGGAATGAAGTGGTGATGGCCCCTGTGAGCGCCCTCGCCGCTGTCGCGCTTGGTCAGCTTGATGCGATCCCCGTCGACCTTGTCGACGGTGCCGACATGGACGCCGTCGGCGCCGATCACTTCCATACGTTCGCGGATCTTGGCTGCATCGGTCATGGGGGTCTCCCTTAGGGCGCCGCGCGTCCTTTGGACGCGCAAAGGATGCTCTAAACATTTTGAATCAATGCATCGTGCCCTTCCGAAAATCGATTCTGATTTTCGGAAGGCACGATGCGGTGAAGCTGCCGACAATAACAAACGACAGCCGGATTGGATGCATCGACTTCGTGTTTCAGTTAGCACGATCTTTTGACAGCATCGTGATAGGGAATTTAACGACGTCGACTGCCTGAACGGAAAGCCCCATGCGAAATCTTGCCCTGTTTGCCGTCTGCCTGTTCGCCCAGCTTGCAACTTTGGTCGCCGCCTACGCAGGCGATGTCGCCGAGCTTGAGATCCTCGGCTTCAGCCGTGACGGCGGCATCTTCGCCTTCGAAGAATATGGCGTCCAGGACGGATCGGGATTCCCGTATGCCAACCGCTATTACATCGACACGGCCGACGACAGTTTTCTCAAGGGATCGCCGATCCGAGTCCGGCTCGAAGACGAGAATGCCATGGTGGACGTAGCGCGGCTGCAGGCTCGGCAAAAGGGCGAAGCGATCGTCAGTCAGGCGGAACTCACGGCAAATCGCGGCATCACCGCCGGCTTCAACCCGGTGACCGAGCTTTCTGCCGATCCCTTCCGCATGGTGGTCAATCCGCGCCCGATCTTTTCGCCGGTCGACGATCCGCTCGAGTTCCGGCTCGACCAGATCGGCATGAATGACACCGAACGCTGCCAGAGCCAGGGCGAGATCAACGGCTTTCGCCTGCTGCGCATCGAGGCGAAGGACGGCGGCCAGACGAGGATTATTCACGAGGACAAATCAATCCCGCAAAGCCGCGGCTGTCCGAATGGGTACCAGATCGGCGCGGTCCAGACATTTTCACTGGATAGCCTCAGCGCCTATGCCGTGCTGATCGCGGTGCGCCAATACGGCTTCGAAGGGCCGGACTATCGCTGGATCGCGGTAACCGGTCGCCTGTGACGTTCCCCGCCATGCGCTATCGCGCTCTGCGCCGTCTCCGCCGCTCCTTGCCGCCGCTGCGCACCGCTTTTGTCGGTGCCTTGTTGTGGGCCATGGCGATGGGCGCCAGCGCGCTGCTCAATCTGCAGCTGTACGATTGGGAGACCCCGGCGAAGGTCCGCTTCGTCTCGCTGCTTTATGCTGCCGGCGGCGCGCTGGCCTTCCCGGTTGGGCTGTTTCTGGCGCGACTCGTCTCCCTCGGACGCAACTGGGAGATCGCCCTCGCTGCCGCCTTCGTCTGCCTTCTCACCGTGACTATCGCCTTCACCGGCGGCCTCTTTGGGCTGCAATACCGCTCCTACTATGTCCAATGGCATGCGCCCGCGCTCACCATCACCTGGGTTTTCCAGTTCGTGTTCACGATGTTGACGGCGCTCTACCAGTTCGTCGTCCTCGGCATCCGGCTGTATTTTCCGCTCGGTTTCATTGCGCTGGCTGTCGCCAGTGTCTGGTTTGCGCGCCAGCAACGTTGAGCATTTTGCTTGCCTCTGTTAGGACGCGGGCAAATGCTCTTGCAAGTCAGGACCGACTGATGATCCCTCGCTACTCCCGGCCGGAAATGGTGGCCATCTGGTCGCCCGAAACCCGGTTCCGCATCTGGTTCGAGATCGAGGCCTACGCCTGCGACGCATTGGCCGAGCTCGGCGTCATCCCGAAGGAGGCCGCCAAGACCATTTGGGAGAAAGGCGGGGCGGCGAAATTCGATGTCGAAGCCATCGACGAGATCGAACGCGTCACCAAGCACGACGTCATCGCCTTTCTCACCCATCTTGCCGAATTCGTCGGGCCGGATGCCCGCTTCATCCATCAGGGCATGACATCCTCCGACGTTCTCGACACCTGTTTTGCCGTGCAGCTCACCCGGGCCAGCGACATCCTCCTGGCCGACATTGACGGGCTGCTTGCGGCGCTCAAGCGCCGCGCCTTCGAGCACAAGGACACGATTACCATCGGCCGCAGCCACGGCATCCATGCCGAGCCGACCACTTTCGGCATCAAGCTGGCGCAGGCCTATGCCGAATTCTCGCGTTGCCGCGAGAGGCTGGTGCACGCACGCGAGGACATCGCCACCTGCGCCATCTCGGGTGCGGTCGGCACCTTCGCCAATATCGACCCCTATGTCGAAGAATACGTGGCCAAGAAACTTGGGCTGAAGCCCGAGCCGGTGTCGACGCAGGTGATCCCGCGCGACCGCCATGCGATGTTCTTCGCCACGCTCGGCGTCATCGCCTCGTCGATCGAGCGGCTGGCGATCGAGATGCGCCATCTGCAGCGCACCGAGGTACTGGAGGCGGAGGAGTATTTTTCGCCCGGACAAAAGGGCTCGTCGGCGATGCCGCACAAGCGCAACCCGGTGCTGACCGAGAACCTCACCGGCCTTGCTCGCATGGTGCGCTCCTTCGCGCTGCCGGCAATGGAGAATGTGGCGCTGTGGCACGAGCGCGACATCTCGCACTCGTCGGTCGAGCGCATGATCGGGCCCGACGCGACGGTGACGCTCGATTTCGCGCTGTCACGGCTGACCAGCGTCATCGACAAACTGCTGGTCTACCCCGACAACATGCTGAAGAACATGAACAAGTTCCGCGGCCTCGTGCATTCGCAGCGCGTGCTGCTGGCGCTGACGCAAGCCGGCATTTCGCGTGAGGAAGCCTACCGGCTGGTGCAGCGCAATGCCATGAAGGTGTGGGAGCAAGGCGCTGATTTCCTTGAGGAACTTTTGGCCGACAAGGACGTTGTTGCAGCCCTGCCTGAGGCCGAGATCCGCGAGAAATTCGACTTGGGCTATCATACCAAGCATGTCGACACGATCTTCAGCCGAGTGTTCGGAGAAGCCTGATGATTTCGGCGGCCGGAGATTTCGATTTTCTTGCCCTGCCCGGCCGCGGCAATTCCGGACCGGATCATTGGATGTCGCATTGGTGCAGGGTGCTCCCCAATTCGAGCCGCGTGCTGCAGGCAGAGTGGGACCGGCCGAAGCCTGAAGACTGGATCGGCCAGGTGGATGCTGCGGTGGCCGCCGCACCGCGCCGCATCGTGCTGCTTGCACATTCGCTGGCAGTGGCGACGGCGGTGAAGTGGGCTTCCGGGGCCAGTCAAAGCCAGCTCGACAAGGTCGCGGCGGCGTTCCTGGTCGCCGCGACCAATGTCGAGGATACCGATCCCTCATTCGACGCGGTGCGCCCGTTCGCGCCGATGCCGCTGAAGCGCCTGCCCTTCCCGGCATTGGTGGTGGCGAGCCGCAGCGACCCGCGCGTCACCTTCGACAAGGCGACCGCTTTTGCCGCAGCCTGGGGCGCGGATATCGCCGATGCCGGCGATCTCGGCCATATGGGAAACGAGGCCCGCCTGGGCGTATGGCCAGCGGGCCTGCTGATGCTAGGACGCTTACTCGAGAAGGCTAACCTCTAGCCTACGCCTTACCGGGAACCGTCCTTATCACTGTGCCCCACGGATCCTCGCGGGTAGTGTCGCTCGCGGCATTGTCCGAACGCATCTCGACCCAGGCCAGGCCGGAGCGGGAGGGATCTCGGCGACCGGCACCCGGGCTCTGCCACGCATTTGCGCCAATGTGGTGATGATAGCCGCCGGACGACAGGAACACCGCCGCGCCACCATATTTTGCCACCGTGTCGAAACCGAACTCCTGGTGCCACCATGCTTCGGCTTCTTCCGGCCTGCCGACCCGCAAATGGACGTGGCCGATAATGCTGTTTTCCGGCGCGCCCTGCCAGCCGGTGTCGCCGGCCGGCACTTCGGCAACCACCGAAGGGATGTTCAGCCGCTCCGTCGCCATCGCGATCTTGTCGCCGTTCCATTTCCAGTCCTGCGGACGGCGGTCGGCATAGATCTCGATGCCGTTGCCTTCCGGGTCGGTCAGATAAAGCGCCTCGCTGACCAGATGATCGGACGCGCCCTCGATGCCAATCTTGCCGGCGATGGCGTGATTGATCCAGCGGCCGAGATCGGCCCGGCTGGGCAGCAGGAAGGCGGTGTGGAAAAGACCGGCGCTGCGCGGGTCATCGGGTTTCGCAGCCGGATCCGCTTCGATGTCTAGCAAAGGACGATTGACTGCGCCGAGCGTGATCGTGCCGCCGGCGCGGCTCAGTTCCTGCAGGCCGACGACCTTGCGATAGTAAGCAGCGAGATTTTCTGCATGGCGCGCCCGCAAGCCGACGCGGGCAACGCTGACCGGGGTCGTCGCGGCAAAAGGCAGTTCGCTCATCAAAGTGCTCCGTTCAGGCGGCGCTCGACAAGCTTCCAACAGAGGAACCCGGCGCCATCAATCATTCTACGCCGTGTCCGTGCCAAAATCTCGGAACAGCCATTCTTTCCTGGCGACAGATCGTCGATCGCGATCGTTCACACAAGAGCGCAAGAAGCGAACATGGTGTTCACAATAGCGAGCAGAACCGGGCTCGTGAGAGGCCGTTTGCGTGTCGCTGTTGAGTTTATACCCGGTTGCACCCGACAGCGCCTCTCGCTACATGCGCGCCATGAAAGTCAGGGAAGCAGATATTCTCATCGTGCCGGGCTACACCAATTCCGGCCCCGATCATTGGCAGAGCCGCTGGCAGTCGAAACTATCGACAGCGCGCCGCGTCGAACAGGCGGAATGGTCGAAGCCGGTGCGCGAGGATTGGACGGCCGGTGTCGCCAAGGCGGTTAACGAGGCCGAGCGGCCGGTCGTCATCGTCGCCCATTCGCTTGGCGTCGCCGCGGTCATCCAGGCCTTGTCTCGGTTCGAGCGGCCGGTCGCCGGCGCTTTTTTCGTGGCGCCGCCCGATGTCGCCAATCCAAAGATAAAGCCGAGGCACCTGATGACCTTCGGTCCCTATCCGCGTGACCCGCTGCCGTTTCCGTCGGTGGTGATCGCCAGCCGCAACGACCCGTTCTGCGCCTTCGGCGTCGCCGAGGACATTGCCGCGGCTTGGGGCTCGCTGTTCATCGACGCCGGCGATGCCGGCCATCTCAACGCGGATTCCGGCTTTGGCCCCTGGCCCGAAGGGTCGATGACGTTCGCGAAATTCCTGACGGATCTCTAGGAAGCGATTGAACCCCTGACGCTGCTCAGCAGGGTCTTTGCCCCAAGCGAAATCAGCGAATGCTCGGAACCCATCGCCAGCAGCCGGTAACCCATCGACACCACGCGACCGGCGATGGCCGGTTCCATCACATAGATCGCCGCATGCTTGCCGGCTTTGCGGGTGCGCTCGGCGATCGAGGCGACGGTCTCCATCATGCTCTCCAGCGTCGAACTGACGGTGGTTCCCTTCGACCAGGCGATCGAGAAATCCGACGGGCCGAGGAAGATCCCGTCGATACCCGGCGTGTCGAGAATGCCGTCGAGTGCATCAAGCGCGGCGCGCGTTTCGACCATGGCGAACGCCATGGTGCGCTGGTTACTGTCGCGCAGCCAGTCGGCATAATCGCCCTTGCCATGGCGCGGAAAGGCATAGGTCGGCCCCCAGGAGCGCTCGCCGAGTGGCGGGTATTTCATGGCGGCGGCAAACAGCTTTGCGTCCGCCACCGAATTCACCATCGGGGCGATCACAGCCTCGGCGCCGAAGTCGAGCGCGCGGCTGGCCATGTCGAAGCGGCCGACCGGGATGCGCACCAGCGCCGGCTTGTTGGCCGCCAGCACCGGCACAAGCCCGCGCAGCACGCTGTCCTCGTGATGGCCACCATGCTGCATGTCGAGCGTAACCGCGTCGAACCCTTGTCTGGCCAATATCTCGACAGTCAGGGCATCCGGCACGCCGGACCATGCGGTGAACAGCGTCTCGTCGGCCGCCAGGCGTGACTTCAGGGACATTGGTGATTTCCTCTTTGCTTGCAGCAATTCAGCCGGAAATGACCGCAAAGGCAAAGAAAAACCGCCCGGTTAGGCCGGGCGGTCGATTGGTCCAGCATTCGATCGATGTCGGTGGAAGGATCAGGTGTTCTTGATCTGCTCAATCGCCTGCGCCATCAATTCATCCATGGTGCGGCGGATCTGATGGTCCGACTGATCGATGCCGGCTGCATCGAAATCCTTGCGTATCTTGCGGAAGACGTCGTGATCGCCGGCTTCCTCGATGTCGCTGACGACCACTTCCCTGGCATAAGCGTCGGCATCGGCGCCGGATTTGCCGAGCTTTTCGGCAGCCCACAGGCCGAGCGCTCTATTGCGGCGTGCCGCAGCCTTGAACCGAAGTTCCTCGTCGAATGCGAATTTGCGCTCGAAGCCCTCTTCGCGGTCTTTCATGCTGCTCATGGCATCCCTCCGTGAAATCCGATTCGTTGGGTCAATATGTGTTGCCGGAGCACAAACCAAAAGGGCGCCGGCCGGTCAATATGCTACATTGCCTGCTGCGCTGCGGCATTTCGGTCCCGAAAGCGGTTGATTGAAAGGATTTGCCGATTGAGCAAACAGTGCGATTGGGATAGACACCGGCATTGAACCCCACCGTCGCCATCTTATTTTAGGCAGACGGACAGGAACTGGTCGCTTGCCGCCTGCCCGCAAATCCAGAGAAAAATCAGATGAAAAATCGCCGCCGCATTTATGAAGGCAAGGCCAAGATCCTTTATGAGGGACCGGAGCCTGGCACGCTGATCCAGTTCTTCAAGGACGACGCCACCGCTTTCAACAAGAAGAAGCATGAAATCGTCGATGGCAAAGGCGTGCTCAACAACCGCATTTCCGAGCACATCTTCAACCATCTCAACCGGATGGGCATTCCGACCCACTTCATCCGCCGGCTCAACATGCGCGAGCAGCTGATCAAGGAAGTCGAGATCATCCCGCTCGAAGTGGTGGTGCGCAACGTCGCCGCCGGCTCGCTGGCCAAGCGCCTCGGCATCGAGGAAGGCACCGTGCTGCCGCGCTCGATCATCGAATTCTATTACAAGGCCGATGCGCTCGACGATCCGATGGTATCGGAAGAGCACATCACCGCCTTCGGCTGGGCGAGCCCGCAGGAGATCGACGACGTCATGGCGCTGGCCATTCGCGTCAACGACTTCCTTTCCGGCCTGTTCATGGGCGTCGGGATCCAGCTCGTCGATTTCAAAATCGAATGCGGCCGCCTGTTCGAAGGCGATATGATGCGCATCGTCGTCGCCGACGAGATCTCGCCGGATTCCTGCCGGCTGTGGGACGTGGCGACCCAGGACAAGCTCGACAAGGACCGCTTCCGCCGCGACATGGGCGGGCTCGTCGAAGCCTATCAGGAAGTTGCCCGCCGCCTCGGCATCATGAACGAGAACGAACCGCCGCGCCCTGCCGGACCGGTGCTCGTCGCATCGACCGACGGTGTCAAAGGCAAGCCGCACTGACGGCTTGCCCGCTCAACAGGTGAACAGGAGCATGTCCAGCGTGATCAAGGCCCGCATTACCGTAACCCTCAAGAACGGCGTGCTCGACCCGCAAGGCAAGGCAATCGAGCATGCGCTTTCCGGAATGGGTTTCGGCGGCGTCGGCCAGGTGCGGCAAGGCAAGGTTTTCGATATCGAGCTTGCCGAGGGCGACAAGGCCAAGGCCGAGGCCGATCTGAAAGCTATGTGCGACAAGCTTCTGGCGAATACGGTGATTGAGAATTACGCGGTGGAGATCGGCTGAGCTTGTCGAAAGACATCCAGATATCGAAGTTCATGAGTCTTGTTTTACGCCATGCTCCCCATGAAGCGGGGCTGACTTTGGATGAGAACGGTTGGACTGATTTCAACAAACTTTGCGCGGCGATTCAGGCGAAGTTCGGCACATCCGCCGCCGAGGTTGTTCGGATCATCGACGAGAACCCGAAAAAGCGCTTTGCAATCGACGGTGATCGTGTCCGTGCGGTTCAAGGCCACAGTGTCGAGATTGATCTCGGCCTGTCGCCATCAATTCCTCCAACAGTCTTATATCACGGCACCAAGGAAGAGTTTCTCCCCAGCATCTTACGAGAAGGCTTGATCAGCCAGTCTCGGCAGCACGTTCATTTGTCAAAAGACATTGAAACAGCTGTGATCGTCGCACAGCGCCGCAAGGGGAGAAGTGTTATCCTGCGGATCGACTCGGAAAACATGGCCAAAAACGGCGCCTTATTTTTTCTTTCCGAAAATGGCGTCTGGCTGACCAGCCATGTTTTGCCGCGATATCTGTTCCAACTCAACGAGCATGAATTCTCATGAAATCAGCCGTCGTCCTGCTCCCCGGCCTTAATCGCGACCGTGACATGATCGCGGCGCTGACCAAGATTTCCGGCACGCCGCCGGTCACCGTCTGGCAGACCGACACTGAAATTCCCGATGTCGACCTGATCGCCATTCCCGGCGGCTTTTCCTTTGGCGATTATCTGCGCTGCGGCGCTATTGCCGCGCGCATGCCGGTGATGCGGGCTGTGGCCGAAAAGGCGGCCAAGGGCGTCACGGTCATCGGCGTCTGCAACGGCTTCCAGATCCTGGTCGAGGCCGGCCTGTTGCCGGGTGCATTGATGCGCAACACCTCGCTGAAATTCGTCTGCCGGCAAGTCAAGCTGCAGATCGTCAATGCCAACACGATGTTCACCCGCCGCTATCAGCCGGGCCAGGTCATCCGCGCGCCGGTGGCGCATCATGACGGCAATTATTTTGCTGATGCCGAAACGCTGGCCCGCCTCGAAGGCGAAGGCCAGGTGGTGTTCCGATATGCCGAAGGCACCAATCCCAACGGCTCGATCAACGACATTGCCGGCATTGTCAACGGCCGTGGCAATGTGCTCGGCCTGATGCCGCATCCCGAGAACCTGATTGAAGCGGCGCATGGCGGCAGCGACGGCCGGGCGCTGTTCGAAAGCGCGCTGGGCATCGCCGCTTGATGCATTCAATCTTCCTCCTGGAGCGACGGTCATGAAACTCTATTCGCGACCGCTGTCGCCCTATTCGTCGATCGTGCGGGCGCTGGCCTACATCAAGAACGTGCCGCTCAAGGTCATTGCACCGCCGCCTGGGTTTCCCATTCCCGAGGCATTCCGTGCCATCTCCCCGCTCAATCGGATTCCAGTGCTGATCACCGGCTCGGGCGAAACGATCGTCGAATCCGTGGTCATTGCCGAATATCTGGAGGAGCGCTTTCCCGAGCCAGCGCTGCTGCCCAAGGATTCGAAAGACCGGGCGTTGGTGCGCATGTTCGCCCGCATCACCGACCTTGACGTGCTCGCCCCAACGATGAAGCTGTTCGAGCTCTATTTCGTGCCGCAGCGCAACGAGGCGGACATCAAGGCACAGTTCGCCCGATTGCATCACGGGCTTGCGGCAATCGAGGCCCGCATGGCGCATGGCCCGTTCGCGCTCGGCGACGACATCTCCTTCGCCGATGCGTGGCTGACGCCGACCCGCTTCGTCTTCAACAATTTCAGGGCGACGATCGGCCGCCCCGACCTGCTTGACGCCTATCCGAAATTCGATGCCTATGAGCAAATCGCCTTGCAGCATCCGGCGCTGTCGCGCGTCTGGGGTGAGATGACAGACGGTCTGAAGATCTTTCTGTCCGAACTCGAGATGGGCGCCGCTTGACCATGCGATTGACACTCGCCCGCCTCGCCGTCGCTACTGCCGCCGGGCTTGTACTCGCCTCATGCCAGTCAAGCCCGAAGAGCACGCCGGCGCCGGCGGGCAAGAGCGCGTCACTGCTTGCCATGGAGCAGGTGGCAATAGCTGCCCACAAATGCTGGATCGCCAGCAAGGACCCTGCCTTCAAATCCTATCAGATGGCCAACGAGCTGAATTCGTTCAGCGGCACGCCGCGCTTCCTGCTGGTGCCGGCCAAACATTATGGCGGAAAGCCGTTGCTGGTCGTGCAGGCGCAAGGCAATTCGAGCCGCGTCGACGTGTTCGGCCCATTGATGGCGGAACCGCTCGGCGGCCGCATCGGCTCGGACATTGCCCGCTGGCAGGCCGGCAATCCGGCCTGTGGCGCTGCTGCCTAGCCCAATGGGTCGCTTGCTGCAGATCACCGGTCTGGTCGTCGGCCTGGCCGGGCTCGTCCTGCAGCTCTGCATCACCGTCCCGGCATCAATGGAAGCCGGCCGCGGCTTTGTCGGCTCGCTGGTCTTCTATTTCAGCTTCTTCACCATCCTGACCAACATCGGCGCGGTGCTCGTCCATGCCTCGTTGCTGTCGTCGACGGGTTATGCCTGGTTTCCGGCCTTTGCCGGGCCACGGATAGGGGCGGGCGTAGCCGTCGCCATAAGCCTGGTCCTCATTATCTACGCCACGGTCCTGGCGCAGCTTTGGCAGCCGCAAGGGCTGTTCCTGCTCTGCGACGTGCTCCTGCACTATGTGACGCCGGTGGTGTTCGTGCTGTGGTGGCTTGTGGCGGGCGCCGACGGCTCGACGCGATGGCGTGACATCTCGTGGTGGATGATCTATCCGATCGCCTATCTGGCCTACGCGCTGCTGCGGGCGCCGATCGTCGGCGAAGTACCCTATCCATTCCTCGACGTCTCCAAACACGGGGCGGCCAGCGTCGCCGTCTCGGCTCTGGCCATCACCGGGCTTTTTCTGGTTCTGTGTATCGTGGCCGTGCTTGTGGACCACGGCGTATCGAGGCTCAGGGCGGCGGGCGTCCGCTAAAGTGCGGTGCCTCAACCCTCAGTCCCAGAACGGCCTGAGGCCCTCACGATGGGCATCACAACGCGTAATGCCTATGTCCTTGAGCTGGTCGTCGGTCATCTCGAGCAGGACCAGCCGGCTGCGCCGACGATCCATTAGCCTGCCAATCCATCTCGCGAAGGATCCGAGCGTACGCACCAGCCGACTAACATAGGTTGGCCGGCCTAACGGAGGCGCCACCTGCATCTGCAATTCAGCCCTAACGGGGCGGATTGTCTCTATTGTAGCCATTTTCTTTCTGCCAAAACTTCGGATTGTACCCTTCTCGCCGCCGATCTGATATGTATTGACTCACATCCTGGTGCAATGTAAAAAATTGTCACCATGACAACTTGGCTTCCAGATCTTACCGCGGGTACCGGCCCGCTCTATCAGCGGCTTGCCGATTCCATCGAGACGGACATCGACCGCGGCCTGATCGGTGCAGGGGCAAAGCTGCCGCCGCAGCGCGATCTGGCATACGACATCGGCACGACCGTCGGCACCGTCGGCAGGGCCTATCAATTGCTGCGCGAGCGGGGATTGGTCAGCGGCGAGGTGGGCCGCGGAACCTATGTTCTCGCTCAGCAGTCGGAAAGCGCAAAGCCGGATTTCCTGGAGCCGGTCGAACAAGGCACGCGCTATATGGATGCGCCCGGCGACAAGATGCGCTTCGATAGCACCGCCGCACCGGATGTCGGCCAGGGTGCCATCGTCGCCGATGTGTTGACACGCACGGCGCAAGACCATCCGCATGAGATTTCAAGCTACACGCGTGATTTCCCGGACCGCTGGTTCGAGGCCGGCAGGCGCTGGCTGTCGCGCAATTCCTATCGCCCGGCGGCGGATGCCATTGTCCCCACGCTCGGCACCCACGCCGCGGTGATGGCAACAATTGCGGGGCTCACCGCCCCCGGCGACTATGTCGTCTTCGAGCACCTCACCTATTCGCAGATCTCCCGCAGCGCCGGCCTGATCGGTCGCCGGACCGCACTGGTGGCGGCTGACGACGAGGGCATCGATCCCCAGGATTTCGAGCGCGTCTGCGCACAAAAGCACCCGAAGATGATGTTTTTGATGCCGACGGCCAAGAACCCGACGCTGACAACGCTGTCGGCATCGCGCCGCGAGGCAATCGCGCATGTCGCCCGTCAATATAACGTCGTCTTGATCGAGGACGATCTCTATGGCGGACTGACCGACGACCCGACGCCTTTACTGGCCGAATATGCTCCCGAACGGACCATCGTTGCCGGCGGCCTGTCGAAATCGGTCGCGGCGGGTGTTCGCGGCGGTTGGCTCGCTTGCCCGCCGGCCTATCGTCACCGCATCCGGGTTGCCCATAAGATGATGACGGGCGGCCTGCCCTTTCTGCTGGCGGAGGTGGGCAGCCGGCTGGTGTTGTCCGGTCAGGCCGCCGAGATGCGCAAGCGCAGCATTGCCGAGATCGGTGCGCGCATCGCGATCGTGCGCGAGACACTCGACGGCTTCGACTTCAAGGCGCTGGATAATGTGCCGTTCGTCTGGCTCACTTTGCCGGACCCATGGCTTTCCGGCACTTTCAAACAGGCTTGCCTCGAACATGGCGTGCTCATCGACGACGAGGACGAGTTCAAGGCGGGGCGTTCCGAACAGGCCTTTCACGGCGTGCGGTTTGGCATCTCGCAGCCGCGACAGCGGGACGATATTGCGCACGGCGTCGCTGTGATCCGGCGGCTTCTGGACGAAGGCCGCGCCGGCTACGACAGCTTTTCCTGAACCGGCTTGAAACCGGCGGGTCGAGTGGCGATCTTCCGCTACTTGCGGCAAGCTGTTGCTTTCCGTCGTTTTAGTCATCCGACGGGGTGTATCGGCTGCAAAGCTTGCGATAAGACGGGACTCGATCCCAAGGACACAAATTGCCGATCATGACCATTTCCAATTCCGTGCCGATCACTCCGGAACTCATTGCCGCGCACGGGCTGAAGCCCGACGAGTACCAACGCATCCTCGACCTGGTCGGGCGCGAGCCGAGCTTTACCGAACTCGGTATTTTTTCCGCGATGTGGAACGAGCATTGTTCCTACAAATCCTCGAAAAAATGGCTGCGTACGCTGCCGACCACCGGGCCGCAAGTCATCCAGGGCCCGGGCGAGAATGCCGGCGTGGTCGACATCGGCGACGGCGACTGCGTCGTCTTCAAGATGGAGAGCCATAACCATCCCTCATATATCGAGCCTTATCAGGGAGCGGCGACCGGCGTCGGCGGCATCCTGCGCGATGTCTTCACCATGGGCGCGCGGCCGATCGCGGCGATGAACGCGCTGCGCTTCGGTGCGCCGGATCATCCCAAAACCAGGCACCTCGTTGCCGGCGTCGTTTCCGGCGTCGGTGGCTATGGCAATTCCTTCGGCGTGCCGACGGTCGGCGGCGAGGTCAATTTCGACGCCCGCTACAATGGCAATATCCTGGTCAATGCGTTTGCCGCGGGCCTCGCGAAGACGGACGCAATCTTTTTGTCCGAGGCCAAGGGCGTCGGCCTGCCGGTCGTCTATCTCGGCGCCAAGACCGGTCGCGACGGCGTCGGCGGCGCCACCATGGCCTCGGCCGAATTCGACGACAAGATCGACGAGAAGCGGCCCACGGTCCAGGTTGGCGATCCCTTCACCGAAAAATGCCTGCTCGAAGCCTGCCTCGAACTGATGGCGTCCGGCGCCGTTATTGCCATCCAGGACATGGGTGCCGCTGGTCTCACCTGCTCGGCGGTCGAAATGGGCGCCAAGGGCGACCTCGGCATTGAGCTCGATCTCGACAAGGTGCCGGTGCGTGAAGAGCGCATGAGCGCTTATGAGATGATGCTTTCGGAGAGCCAGGAGCGCATGCTGATGGTGCTGCGCCCCGAAAAGGAAAAACAGGCCGAGGCGATCTTCCACAAATGGGGCCTCGACTTTGCCATCGTCGGCAAGACCACCGACGATCTGCGCTTCCGCGTGCTGCACCAGGGCGACGAGGTCGCCAACCTGCCGATCAAGGATCTCGGCGACCAGGCGCCGGAATATGACCGTCCCTGGGTCGAGCCGAAGAAGCCGGCGCCATTGGGCGCCGGCGATGCACCGCAAACCGATGTGGCCGAGGCTTTGCTGAAGCTGCTTGGCGGGCCGGACCTGTCCTCGCGCCGCTGGGTGTGGGAGCAGTACGACACGCTGATCCAAGGCAATTCGTTGCAGCTTCCCGGCGGCGATGCCGGCGTCGTGCGGATCGACGGTCATCCGACCAAGGCGCTCGCCTTCTCCTCCGACGTGACGCCGCGCTATTGCGAGGCCGACCCCTACGAGGGAGGCAAGCAGGCGGTGGCCGAATGCTGGCGCAATCTTACCGCCACCGGTGCCTTGCCGCTCGCGGCCACCGACAACCTTAATTTCGGCAATCCGGAACGGCCGGAGATCATGGGTCAGTTGGTCGGCGCGGTGAAAGGTATTGGCGATGCCTGCAGGGCGCTGGGCTTCCCGATCGTCTCCGGCAACGTCTCGCTCTACAATGAGACCAACGGCCAAGGCATACTGCCGACACCAACCATCGGCGGCGTCGGGCTGATTGCCGATTGGTCGAAAATGGTGCGGATCGGCTTTGCCGCCGAAGGCCAGATGATCGTGCTGGTCGGCGCACCGACCATGTGGGGCACGCATCTTGGCCAATCGGTCTATATGCGCGACATCCATGGCCGTGCCGACGGCCCGCCGCCGCCCGTCGATCTCGATCACGAAAAGCGCGTCGGTGACCATGTGCGGGCGCTGATTGCGTCGGGCGTCGTTACCGCGGCGCATGACGTTTCCGATGGCGGCATCGCGGTGGCGTTGGCCGAGATGGCGATGGCCTCCGGCATCGGCGCGACCATCCCCGGCCTGATCGGCACCGATCCGATCCCGGTCTGGTTCGGCGAGGATCAGGGCCGCTATCTGCTGACGCTGTCGATCGACCCGCAGAGCGAGGCGTGGGATGCCATTCGCGAACAGCAAAGCAAGCTCGGCATTTTTGCACCGTGGATCGGCTCGACCGGCGGCAGCGAACTGAAGCTGGGCGAGGCACGTGCGATACCGGTCAGTGAATTGACCGCTGCCCACGAATCCTGGTTCCCTCGCTTCATGGCAAATGAGGTCGTGGACCCGTGATGTGATCGAGTGGAGCCGTTTCACTGTGGTTCATCCGCCGTTTCGACCATATCTATGAGTTCACGACCTGAACAAGGAATCCTCGCATGGCAATGGACGCCCACGACATCGAACGGCTGATCAAGGAAGGCATTCCGGACGCCAAGGTGACGATTCGCGACCTGGCCGGCGATGGCGACCATTATGCGGCGGAGGTGGTGGCCGAAAGCTTTCGCGGCAAAAGCCGCGTCCAGCAGCACCAGATGGTCTATGACGCGCTGAAGGGCAACATGGGCGGCGTGCTGCACGCGCTTGCCCTGCAGACCAGCGTGCCGGACTAAACTCCCGTCCAGTTACCGGCTCGCAAGCGCCTTGCCGGTCACGGCAATGATCGGCCCGGCCGGATAGTTTCCACCAACAATCATCCGCTCGCCATTCGACAGCGCCGACACGACCCCGTCGAAGAAAAGCGCATTGGGGCAATTGAGCGCATCTCGAAACAGCCGTGCGAAGCTGCCGAGGCTGACTTGAGAGCGCGAGATCGCCAGCACGACGGTGTTTTCGTCAAGCACGCCGACGCCGTTGCGGATATAGCGCGATGTGCCGTCCTGCTCGAAACGGGGATGAAGCCGGCCGTCGATCACCAGCATCGGGCCGGATTGCGTGGCGACCATCACGTCCGGCCCGGCCGCGGCATAGGCACTTGTCTCCATGACCGCCGCCTTGCCGTCCTTGCGGACCACGAATACGCCATTCGGTTTCAGGAAGAAATTGCCTTCGCTGTCGGCGACGTTGAGCGGCGCCTTCTCCCGGCCGTCTTCGACGAGAAGGCCGACTGGGGTCAGATCTTGGTGATACATGCCGGCGTTCATGGCGAGCAGCACCGGCCGGCCCTGATCCGCCATCGCCTTGTCGAATTTGTCCAGGGAACCGAAGGCCTTGCCGTCGAGGCCTACGTGGAACACACCGATGTCATAGCGGCGCAGATCGATTTCGCAGACGACGTAGGCGGCCGCCTCGAAGCTCGCGTCGCGGCACGGCGCCGGCAATTCACCGCCGACGACGAGGGGTGGCTGTCTCGGCGACCTGGCCCACCAAATCAAGGCCAGTGCGGCGAGCAGAACGGCGAGGAGGAACCCGGCGAGATATCGTCTTTTCATCGCGCCTCGGGAAAGATGGTGGCCAACGGCTTGGCACAAGATCAGACGTTCCTTTGCGCCATTTGCATGGCAAGGCGGCAAACATCTTGTTTCGCGCAACCCATGGGTTTATTTGAAGGGTAATGTTCGAGCCTGACTCCCACAGGCATGAAAGGGTATTCCATGAGCGGCATCAACGACTACATCGATAATGAAGTGAAGGGCAACGACGTTGTTCTCTTCATGAAAGGCACGCCCGGCTTCCCGCAATGCGGATTTTCCGGTCAGGTCGTGCAGATCCTCGACTATATCGGCGCCGACTATAAGGGTGTCGACGTGCTGACGTCGGCCGAGCTACGGCAAGGCATCAAGGACTATTCCAACTGGCCGACCATCCCGCAGCTCTACGTCAAGGGCGAATTCGTCGGCGGCTGCGACATCATCCGCGAGATGTTCCAGGCGGGCGAATTGCAGACCTTCCTCGTCGAAAAGGGCGTCAGCGTCAAAGGCGCCGCCTGACTTCTGTTTTGCGTATGGCTCTCCGAAGATCGACTGCGATTGTCGGGGTCATGCGCTTAGCGCCGGGGCACCTTGGCAAAAAGTTGTGCCCGCTATCGGGGCAATGAACGAATGGATGCGTCGGCACGCCGGCGCATTTTCGTTTGAAGATCGGACTGGCCGTGGATCAGCAAGCACAAGCGCAGCAAAAGGCAAGCACCTTGCCTATTCCGCGCTGGGAATTCATCGCGCTATGCGCGGCGCTGATGGCGCTCAATTCGCTGGCCATCGACATCATGTTGCCGGCGCTGCAGCAGATCGGCGCCTCGCTCGGCGTCGAAAATGAAAACCACCGGCAATATGTGATCACCGCCTACATACTGGGCTTCGGCGGTGGGCAACTGTTCTTCGGGCCCGTCTCGGACCGCTTCGGGCGCCGCGCTCCGCTGGTTGCCGGGCTGGTGATCTATGTTGCGGCGGCGGGCGCTGCTGCAGTCGCCCCGTCATTCGCCACGCTTCTGCTATGCCGGGCCGTGCAAGGCATCGGCGCGGCGGCGACGCGCGTCATTGCCGTCTCGATCGTGCGCGATACGTTCGACGGAAGGCGCATGGCCGAAGTCATGTCCTTGATCTTCATGGTGTTCATGGCAATTCCGGTGGTGGCACCCGGTATCGGCCAATTCATCATGCTGTTTGCGACCTGGCACGTGATCTTCGTCACCATGGCGGCCGGCGCGCTGATCGTGTCCGCCTGGTCGCTGTTGCGCCTGCCCGAGACACTACATCCAGAATATCGCCGGCCGCTGACGCTGTCCTCCATCATCGGCGGCTTCCGCATCGTTCTCACCAACCGCATCGCGCTCTGCTACGCCTTCGCCAGCACCTTCATCTTCGGCGCCATGTTCGGCTTCATCGCCTCGGCCCAGCAGATCTATGTCAGCGTGTTCGATGTCGGCGAGATGTTCCCGGTCATCTTCGCGGGGGTTGCCGGCGTGCTTGCTTTTTCGAACTACCTCAACTCGCGCCTCGTCGGCCGCATCGGCATGCGCCGTCTGTCGCAAAGCGCGCTGCTGCTGTTTCTGGCCATCAGCCTTGCCTGGCTGGTCGTTTCCATCGAAATGAAGATGCCGCTCTGGCTCTTCATTACTTTCTTTGCCTGCGCCATGGTACCGTTCGGCGCGCTCGGCGCGAACTTCAACGCGCTCGCCATGGAGCCGCTCGGTCACCTGGCCGGCACCGCCTCGTCGATTCTCGGGTTCATGCAGACATTTCTTGGCGGCATCCTCGGCACGCTGATCGGCCAGGCCTTCAACGGTACGGTAACGCCGCTGGCCGCCGGGTTCTGCAGCGTGTCGGTGGCGGCGCTGCTGATGATTCTCATCGCCGAGCGCGGCAGGCTGTTCCAGCCGCAAAACCCGCCGGTCTAGTTTTACGCGCTGGCGGATAAAACTATTCCGCCCAAAGCTCGCGGCGCAGCTCCCGCCAGCTTTCCCTGTCCGGCGCGACCAGCAGGCCACCTCCGACATGTGACGGCAGATAGGCGCTGCCGTCGAAGCGCGCGGCATAACCGCCGGCCTCGGCATGGATCAGTACGCCGGCCAGATGGTCCCACGGCATCAGCTTGTTATAGACGACGAAATGGCCGTGGCCGCTGGCCAGCAGGCGGTATTCGTGGGCTGCGCAGCGATAGTTGAACTGCGACAGCGACTTGGTCTGATTGCGCGCCAGGCGTGAGCGGTCCGGCTCGGGTAGATAGTGCCACGAGACCGCTCCAGTCATTTCCGATATCGGCGCCGGTTTGGCGACATGGACTTTTTCGAAATTGCCATGCGCGTGCCGAATATGACTGCCGGCGCCACTGACGCCGACCAGCCAGTCCTTGCCGACGGGATCGTGGATGATGCCGGCGACCGTCTCGCCCTTGACCACGACGCCAAGCATGACGCCGAACAGCGGCACGCCGGAGGCGAAGTTGAAGGTGCCGTCGACCGGGTCTACGACGAAGGCGAGTTCGGCATCGCCGAGACCGTCGAGCAGCGTCGGGTCGTCGGAGCAGGCCTCCTCGCCGACGATCATCGCCTTGGGATACCGCTGAAGCAGCCTGGCGGCGATGAGCCGCTCGGCATTCACGTCGGCCTCGGTCACAAGATCGGCGGCCGAGGTCTTGCGACGCACGTCGCCCTCACTCAACCGGCGAAAGCGCGGCATGATCTCGGCGACGGCAGCGTCCGACAGAAGGTCGGCAAGCCAGTCGATCGCGCTGTCGTCAAATGTCATGGGGACCGTCTTGCTTTGCGTTAAGAGCATCGTTGAGGGCGGCGAAATCGAACAGCGTCCTGTCGAGCAGATGCGAGCGCCGCACATTGGCCATGGCACGGATCATGGTGTCCTTGCGGCCGGGCATGCGCTTCTCGATGTCGTCGAGCATCGCTTTCATGGCGTTGCGCTGCAGGCCTTCCTGGCTACCGCACAGATCGCACGGAATTATCGGGAATTTCATGGCGCCGGCGAATTTCTCGAGATCGGCTTCCGCACAATAGGCGAGCGGCCGCAGCACCATGACGTCGCCTTCGTCGTTGAGCAGCTTCGGCGGCATGGCGGCGAGGCGTCCGCCATGGAACAGGTTCATGAAGAAGGTTTCCAGAATGTCTTCGCGGTGATGGCCGAGCACCAGCGCCGAGCAGCCCTCCTCGCGGGCAATGCGATAGAGATGGCCGCGCCGCAGCCGCGAACACAGCGAGCAATAGGTGCTGCCCTCGGCCAGCTTGTCGATGACCACAGAATAGGTGTCCTGATATTCGATGCGATGCGGAATGGCATGGCTGTCGAGATAGTCGGGCAATATGTGCTTGGGAAAGTTCGGCTGGCCCTGGTCGAGATTGCAGGCCAACAGCTCGATCGGCAGCAGCCCGCGCCATTTGAGATCGAGCAGCACGGCAAGCAGGCCGTAGGAATCCTTGCCGCCCGACAGAGCGACCAGCCAGCGGTCGCCGGGCCTCACCATTGAGAAATCGTCGATCGCCTGGCGGGCAAGCCGCAGCAGCCGCTTGCGCAGCTTGTTGAACTCGACGGAGGACGGCACATCGGCAAACAGCGGATGAAAGCCGCCTTCGGCGTAGGCGACCGGTTCGAGCGTTTCGGCGTCTGGCTGCATGTTCACGGCGCGTCGGCCCTAAAGTCCTGTTGCCGCCCGCAGTAGCGCATCGAACTGAAAATCGAAATCGATTTCGGAATCACGCCGCGAAAAAGGAACGAAAAAGAAAAGGCCGCCCCGATAGGGCGGCCTTCGCTTGTATCGCGTACGAACGCGCCGATCAGCGCGAATAGAATTCGACGACCAGATTCGGTTCCATCTGCACAGCAAACGGAACGTCGGCCAGGCCGGGGATGCGCGTGAAGGCGGCGGTCATCTTGTTGTGGTCGGCCTCGATGTAATCGGGCACGTCGCGCTCGGCCAGGCCCACCGATTCCAGCACGATGACCAGCTGCTTCGACTTCTCGCGCACTTCGATGACGTCGCCCGGCTTGCAGCGGTACGAGCCGATGTTGACGCGCTTGCCGTTGACGTTGACGTGGCCGTGATTGACGAACTGGCGCGCCGCAAAGATGGTCGGTACGAACTTGGCGCGGTAGACGACTGCGTCGAGGCGCGATTCGAGCAGGCCGATCAGGTTCTCCGAGGTGTCGCCCTTGCGGCGGTCCGCCTCTTCATAGACCTTGCGGAACTGCTTTTCCGAAACGTCGCCATAGTGGCCCTTCAGCTTCTGCTTGGCGCGCAGCTGCAGGCCGAAATCGGAAAGCTTGCCCTTGCGGCGCTGGCCATGCTGGCCGGGGCCGTATTCACGCTTGTTGACCGGGGACTTCGGGCGGCCCCAGATGTTTTCGCCAAGACGGCGGTCGATCTTGTACTTCGCGGATTCGCGCTTGCTCATCGCATTCCCTTTCAAAACAACACACCCGGAACCTCATGGTCCGGGTGAAGGAAACGCGCCCTCCTCTGGCCCCCGTTTTCGAGACCTGACAGGGTTTTCCACGCAACGCGACGGAAAACCCACGGGACACGTCATTTCAAACAGGACATCAGGAAATTAAAACCGGCTTCCAAACGTCTTGCACACATAAAGAAAACCACCGGGCATTGCGGCCCGGTGTTGGTGGGCTGGTTAAACGGAGATTTAACCGCTGTCAAGCTTCCGGCTGGCGCGAATCGCCGAACCGGATAGTGTTGCGGTTGTAGAACGTGCCGGATGTGGCGGGAGGTTGCGCCAGCGGCATCAGGAAGGGACTGAAGTCAGAGGAGCTGGAATTCGCATGAAGAAGTTCTTCCTTACGTTGGTAGGAGCCGCGGTGATGGCCGGCACGATGGCGGTCGCGCCCGAGCCGGCGCAGGCCCGGCATTGGCACGGCCACAGGCATCACCAGGTCTGCCGCATCGTGGTCAAGAAGAAGGTGGTGTGGCGGCACGGTCATCGCAAGGTCATCCGCTACAAAGTGCGGCGCTGCGGTTGGGGATGGAACTGGTAATTTTCGCCCTCGCCGGTTGAGACTTCAGGGCCCGCGGCTCAGCCGCGGGCTTTTTATCGACCGGCATCCGCCGCCAGAATGGTCAGTCGATCAGTGTTTCGATTTCTTTTCCGGCAGGCCCTTGCGCTTGGTCTCGGCGAATTCCTCGAGCTGTTTTTCGCTCATGGATTTATACATTCCCTTCGACGCGCCTTTGAGCTCGCTCTTCTTGGTCTCGCCACGCTTGGCGGACAGTGCAGCACCGGCGGCTTTCTGCTGGGCTTTCGAGGTGGCTGGCATGATCGTTTCTCCTGTTCCTCAATGAGAAAAGAACGCATCGCCCTGGGCTGATGTTCCCGGAGCACCAAAGTGCCTGGGGTCAGGATACCGCCAGGCCAAATCCCTGCATCAGCCGGCGCGTCGGAAAATCGGCCTCGTTCGAGGTGAAGACGGCAAAATCGGCGCCTTCCGGCAGTACCTCTCTGCGATAACGGGCCTCGGTATCGGCGAGCAGCGACAGCGCGCGGCGTGCGATCGCCTCGGCCGGGTCGAGCCAGTCGACCGGCCAAGGTGCTGTCTTGCGCATGCGGTTGGCCAAAAACGGATAATGGGTGCAGGCAAGCACGACGATGTCGGTGCGTAACCCGTCATGCTCGACGAAGCACGGCGCGATCTCGGCGCGCACGGCGTCCTCGTCGACAAAACCATCGCGCATATAGGCTTCGGCCAATCCCGCCAGCTTGTCGCTGCCGACCAGGCGGACATGGCATTTCTGCGCCCATTTGCTGATCAGGTCGCGCGTGTACTGGCGCTTGACGGTGCCGGGCGTAGCCAGCACCGAAACTAGGCCTGAGCGCGTGCGTTCCGCCGCTGGCTTGATGGCCGGCACGGTGCCGACGAAAGGGTGGCCGGGAAACCTCTCGCGCAACGCATCGATGACCAGCGTCGAGGCGGTGTTGCAGGCGATGACCGAAATAGCCGGCGAAAACCGTTCGAGCAGCCTGGCGAACAACTCTAGGATGTGTGTTCTCAGCGCCGGCTCCTCCCAGGCGCCGAAGGGGAACGCCGCGTCGTCGGCGACATAGATGAAGCGGCGGTCAGGCATCAGGACGCGCGCCTCACGCAGCACAGTGAGGCCGCCAATGCCGGAATCGAACATCAGGATCGGACGGGCGCTCGATGGACTGGTCATTATCATTGAGTCACTAAGGCCTGGGAATCACAAACGAGATCACGAGAGAAGGTTCGGCCCATGCTTTTTGCTTCGGCCAATGATGCTTTATCCCGGCCGCTTCTATCTGGAACCATCATGGCCTTGATGCGGCGAGACGGTCACACAAGGCCCCGCTTGCCGAAGCCGCCGGCCCGCGGCCGGCCGTTCGCCGGAGATGCAGGGTGAGATGCAGGGTGGTTCGACGGCACCGGTGCGGCCCGCATGGCATAGGCCGGAGCCAGGGCCGCCACGCCGGCGGCCGACTCTGAATGGGGCGCCGCGGCGCCGCGCAGCGGCCCGGGCGGGTCGAAATCGTCGAAACTCAGGGATGACGCCATATCCGAAGAGCTACCGCCCGCCGGCTTGGCCGCCAAGATGACCGCCCACAGCCCGACGAGAGCTAATCCCAGCAGGTTAAGGCCGGAATGCGACTCGTCGCCGTCGAACTTTACGACAAGAACAGTGCCGGCCTGCAGAATCGCAAACAGGGTCGAGAACACGATATACGACCAAAGGATCCAACCGGACCCTTGTGCATCGCGGCTTCGACGCCAGGCGAAATTCGCGCGGAACAGAACAATCACCAGCGAGGCGACGAGAACGGCCGCGGCCAGCCCTTCCCTGGAAGGTCCGGGCTTCGAATTGGCCAAACCCTCGATGCCGATGGTCAGCACGACGCACAGCACAAAGGTCACGATTTCCGCAACCAGCAAGGCCGCCGAATAGAAGAAAAAGCGAGGACGACCGATATCCGAGCTAAACATCCGAGGATCCATCGTTTTCCAGACAATGGATCACATCAAATAACATTCGGTTACTGGTGAGATATGGGTAACTCGAAGGCTAGTCTTTGTCCTTCGCCTTTCCGGCGCGTGCCGCGGCCGCCGGGAGCCGCCTTGGATCGTCGCCGGGCGATCCGTCGCCGCGTGGCATGGCCGGCGAGAACCTGTCCAGCGATGATATAATACCGCGTAGCACCTTGAGCTCCGGCTCGGCAAAACCGGGGCGGGTCAGCACTGCGCGCAAATTGTCGACCATCTTCGGCTTCTTCGGTGCCGGGCGGAAATAGCCGCGCGCCTCCAGTGCACCTTCCAGATACGCAAACAGGGCGTGCAATTCTTCCTTGGCAGCTGGCGGCATTTCGGGACCGGAGAAGTTGGTCCTGGTCTCGTCTTCCAGGCCGGACTTCATCCATTCATAGGACATCAGCAGGGCCGCCTGGGCGATGTTGAGCGAGGAGAAGGCTGGATCGACGGGGAAGGTGATGATCTCGTCGGCAAGGCCGACCTCGTCATTATAGAGGCCGAAGCGCTCGCGGCCGAACAGGATGCCGGTGCGCTGGCCGGCCCGCTGCCGCGCGCGCAGCGCCCTGCCCGCCTCGACCGGGCCGCGCACCGGTTTGAAATTGTCGCGCGCGCGCGCCGTGGTGGCGAAGACGAAGTTCAAGTCGGCGACTGCCGAGGCCAGGTCGTCGAACACCTCGACGGCATCGATGACATGGTCGGCGCGGCTTGCCGCGGCACGCGCCTTCTCGCTCGGCCAGCCGTCACGCGGATTGACGAGGCGCAGTTCGGCAAGGCCGAAATTGGCCATGGCGCGTGCAACCATGCCGATGTTCTCGCCGAGCTGTGGCTCGACCAGGATGATCGCCGGTCCGGACGCAGGCGTTCCGGAGGCAAGAGGGTTGTCGGGATCCTGGGTGGCGGTCATGGTTGTCAATGAACTGCTGTTTGCGGCATTTCGCAGTCCCCTGCCACATTTGGCGGCGAAAATGAAGCTTTCGCAAAGAATGCCGGCACTACGGCGCGGTTCGCCGTTTGCGCGGCCAAAAAGCCTTTGATATACGGGCCGCATCCCAGGGCCGGCAGCCGTGCGGGCAAGGCCGTTCCGTTCTCCAAAAGCGAGGCATTCTTTCCATGGCGAAGATCAAGGTGGCGAACCCGGTCGTCGAACTCGACGGCGACGAGATGACCCGCATCATCTGGCAGTTCATCAAGGACAAGCTGATCCACCCTTATCTCGACCTCAAGCTCGAATATTACGATCTCGGTATCGAGCACCGCGACGCCACCAACGACCAGGTGACCATCGATTCGGCCAATGCCATCAAGAAATACGGCGTCGGCGTGAAATGCGCGACGATCACGCCCGACGAGCAGCGCGTCGAGGAATTCAAGCTGAAGAAGATGTGGAAGTCGCCGAACGGCACCATCCGCAACATCCTCGGCGGCACCATCTTTCGCGAGCCGATCATTATGAAGAACGTGCCGCGGCTGGTGCCCGGCTGGACCAAGCCGATCATCGTCGGCCGCCACGCCTTCGGCGACCAGTACCGCGCCACCGACTTCCGCTTTCCCGGTAAGGGCAAGCTGACGATCAAGTTCGTCGGCGAGGACGGCCAGGTGATCGAGCACGACGTCTTCGACGCACCCGGCGCCGGTGTCGCCATGGCCATGTACAATCTCGACGAGTCGATCCGCGAATTCGCCCGCGCCTCGCTGAATTACGGCCTGCTGCGCAATTACCCCGTCTACCTGTCGACCAAGAACACCATCCTCAAGGCCTATGACGGCCGCTTCAAGGATATCTTCCAGGAGGTCTACGAGGCGGAGTTCGAAGCCGAGTTCAAGGCCAAGAAACTCTGGTACGAGCACCGGCTGATCGACGACATGGTGGCCTCCAGCCTGAAATGGTCGGGCGGCTATGTCTGGGCTTGCAAGAATTATGATGGCGACGTGCAGTCGGACACGGTGGCGCAAGGCTTCGGCTCGCTCGGCCTGATGACCTCGGTGCTGATGACGCCGGACGGCAAGACCGTCGAGGCGGAGGCCGCGCACGGCACCGTCACCCGCCACTATCGCCAGCACCAGAAGGGCGAGGAGACCTCGACCAATTCGATCGCCTCGATCTTTGCCTGGACGCGCGGCCTCGCCCACCGCGCCAAGCTCGACGACAATGCCGAACTGAAGCGTTTTGCCGAGACGCTGGAACGGGTCTGCATCCAGACGGTCGAGTCCGGCTTCATGACCAAGGACCTGTCGCTGCTGATCGGTCCCGACCAGCCATGGCTTTCGACCACCGGCTTCCTCGACAAGATCGACGAGAATTTGCAGAAGGCGATGGCCTGAGCTCCTCCGACATGGACAAGCCCGTCGTCTACGGCGCGGACTACAGCGTCTATGTGCGCATCGTGCGGCTGGTGCTCGAGGAAAAGGGCGTCGGCTACGAGCTGGTGCCCGTCGACATCTTTGCGGCGGACGGCATTCCCGGCTGGTACTTCGAGCACCAGCCGTTCGGCCGCATCCCAGCCTTCGAGCATGACGGCTTTCGCCTCTACGAGACCGGCGCGATTGCCCGTTATGTCGACGAAGCCTTTGACGGCCCGGCGCTGCAACCGGTCGAAGCCCGGCCTCGATCACGCATGAACCAGATCACCGGCCTGCTCGACGCCTACGCCTACAGGGCCATGGTCTGGGATGTCGCCGTCGAGCGGCTGGAAAAAACGCCGCCCGACGAAGCCGTGATCGCCAACGGGTTGAGGCAGGCGAGAACGGCATTGCAGGCGCTGTCTTCGCTGAAAGCCGAAGGGCCTTGGCTGTTGGGGACGGAACTGACGCTGGCCGACCTGCACGCCGCACCGATCATCGGCTATTTCGTCAAGGTCGCCGAGGGGCGAAAACTGCTGGCGGAGTTTGCCGATATCCAGGATTGGTATGTGCGCATCGCGGCGCGTGCGGGTTTTGCGAAGACCGAAAAGGCAGAGTGAGGAGACAAGCATTCGGCAATAGGCCTTCTGGTGATTAGCGAAAGCCGAAGTGACATCCAATCTCCCCCTTGCGGGGGAGATGTCCGGCAGGACAGAGGGGGGTGTGAAGGATCGCTAACCTTCGACTGATCCTTTCCAATTGGGAACGGCCTGAGAACGTGGCTCCGATTGGGCTGACAGTCGGAGGGACAGCACCCCCCTCTGCCCTGCCGGGCATCTCCCCCGCAAAGGGGGAGATCGGCAGCTTCGCCGAAGGCGACCCACTGCGAAATACCGCTCAATCGGGAAGGTAGATCTCCGCCTTCATAAAGGTCTTCGCACGGCCTGTGATCAGCACGCGATCTCCGGCCAGCTCGCATAGCAAGTGCCCGCCGCGTTGCGAGTATTGGAATGCCGACAGATGCGTCTTGCCGAGTTTTTCAGCCCAGTAAGGCACCAGCGTCGCATGAATGGAGCCGGTTACCGGATCCTCGGGAATGCCTGCTCCGGGCACGAAATAACGCGAGACGAAATCATGGGCCTGCCCAGGCGCGGTAATGACCAGGCCGAGAGGATGAAAACGTCCGATCCTGAGCAGATCGGGAACGAAAGATCGCACGCTTGTCTCGTCGGCAAGCTCGACAAACAGGTTCTCGAAATTGCGGAAGCCCGCAACCGTCCGCTGAGACAATATCGCTTGCAGCGCCGACTTCAGCTCTTCCTCGACGGGCTGCGGCGGAAAACACGGCAGATCGAGCTGATAGGCCCCTTCCCGCTGGGAAACCCGCAACTCGCCCACCCGGGTGGCGAAGGCCATTTCGCCCTGACCACTGTATTCCGTGGTCAGCACATGGGCGGCCGCAAGAGTGGCATGGCCGCAGAAGTCGACTTCATGGACCGGCGTGAACCAGCGCAAATCCCAACCTTTGCCATTCGCCCGCACAAACGCCGTTTCGGCAAGATTGTTTTCGTTGGCGATGGCCTGCATTACCTGCTCCGGCAGCCACTCCTCCAAAAGGAGAACGGCGGCAGGGTTGCCCTGGAAGGCCTGTTCGGCAAAGGCGTCGACCTGATACATCGTCAGCGTCGGCATATCAGGCCCTCAAGGATGTCCGCTGGGCGGCGCGCCATTTCGGCCGTGCCCGCCCCCGGTGCAGGTTCACGCCGTCTCGAGAGCCGCTTTCACCGCAGCGATCGCGTCTTCGGCCTTCGAGCCGTCCGGGCCGCCGGCCTGGGCCATATCGGGTCGACCGCCGCCGCCCTGCCCGCCCAATGCCGCGGACGCGACGCGCACCAGATCGATTGCGCTGAAGCGGCCGGTCAGATCATCGGTGACCGCGACGACGACGCTCGCCTTGTTGTCCTCGCCGGCGCCGACAAAGACGACGACGCCGGAGCCGAGCGACTTCTTGCCGGCATCGGCCAGCGGCTTCAAATCCTTTGGCGAGACGCCCGATACCGCCTTGCCGAGAAAACCGACACCGGCAATCGTTTCGTTTTCCGCAGGCACACCGGCTGGCGAGCGATCGCCGAGCGCCAGTTTCTTGCGCGCCTCGGTCAGCTCCTTTTCGAGCTTCTTGCGCTCGTCGAGCAGTGCCTCGACGCGGGCCGGCACATCGGCCGGCGAAATCTTCAGCGCGGCGGCGGCCGCCTTCAGCCGCTTGTCCTGCTCGTCGAGATGCTTTCTGGCCGCCTCGCCGGTCAACGCCTCGATGCGGCGCACGCCGGCAGCGACCGCGCTGTCGGACACGATGCGCACCAGGCCGATATCGCCGGTCGCCCTGACATGGGTGCCGCCGCATAGCTCGACCGAATAGGGCCGGTTGGCCTTGGCGCCATGCAGGCCCGTGCCCATCGAAACGACGCGCACTTCATCGCCATATTTCTCGCCAAACAGCGCCATGGCGCCTTCGGCAATGGCGTCGTCGACCGACATCAGGCGCGTGGTTACAGGGCTATTCTGAACGACGATTTCGTTTGCCATGCGCTCGACCTCTTCGAGCTCGTCCGGCGAGATCGGCTTGTTGTGGGAGATGTCGAAGCGCAGACGCTCGGGCGCGACCAGTGAGCCCTTCTGCGCCACATGGGTACCCAGCACCTCGCGCAGCGCCTCATGGATCAGATGCGTGGCGGAATGGTTCGCGCGCAGCCTGGAGCGGCGCGCGTGGTCCACCCTCAGCTCGACGGTCGCGCCCGTCTTGACGGTGCCGTTGGCCACCTTGCCGACATGGACGAAAAGCCCATCGGCCTTCTTCTGCGTATCGGATATCTCGATCGAGAACCCGTCGCCTGAAATGACGCCGGTATCGCCCATCTGGCCACCGGACTCGCCATAGAACGGCGTCTGGTTGACAACCACGGCAACGGCGTCGCCTTTGCCGGCACTGTCGACGGTCTTGCCGTCCCTGACCAGCGCCTGGACGAGGCCTTCCGCCTGCTCGGTCTCATAGCCCAGGAATTCGGTGGCGCCGTTCTCCTCACGCACCGCGAACCATACCGTTTCGGTTGCGGCCTCACCGGAACCAGCCCAGCTTTTGCGCGCCTCCGCCTTCTGCCGCTCCATCGCCTCGGTGAAGCCGGCAAGGTTGACCGAGATGTTGCGCTGGCGCAGCGCGTCCTGCGTCAGATCGAGCGGAAAGCCATAGGTGTCGTAGAGCTTGAACGCTGTCTCGCCATCCAGCATGTCGCCGGAGACCAACTTTTCCGTCGCCTCCGAAAGCAAGCCCAAGCCTCGCACCAGCGTCTTGCGGAAACGAGTTTCCTCAAGCTTCAGCGTCTCGGTGATCATCTGCTCGCCGCGCACCAGTTCCGGGTAGGCTTGGCTCATCTCGCGGACCAGCGCCGGCACCAGCTTCCACATCAGCGGCTCATTCGAGCCGAGCAACTGCGCGTGGCGCATGGCGCGGCGCATGATGCGACGAAGCACGTAGCCCCGCCCTTCGTTGGACGGCAGCACGCCGTCGGCGACCAGGAAGCAGGACGAACGCAAGTGGTCGGCGATGACGCGGAACGATGCGACGGTGTCCGCATCCGGACCGCGGCCAAGCGCCGACGACGCAGCGTCGATCAGGTGGCGGAACAGGTCGGTTTCGAAGACGCTATCAACTCCTTGCAGGATGGAGGCCATGCGCTCGAGGCCCATGCCCGTGTCGATCGACGGACGCGGCAGGTCGACGCGCTCGTCCTTCGTCACCTGTTCATACTGCATGAACACCAGGTTCCAGAATTCGAGGAAACGGTCGCCATCCTCCTCGGGGCTGCCGGGAGGGCCACCCCAGATGTGCTCGCCACGGTCGATGAATATCTCCGAACACGGCCCGCACGGTCCGGTGTCGCCCATTGCCCAGAAATTGTCCGAGGTCGCGATGCGGATGATGCGATCGTCGGAAAGACCGGCGATCTTCTTCCAGTAGGAGGCGGCCTCGTCGTCGGTGTGGTAGACGGTGACCAGCAGCTTGTCCTTCTTCAGCCCGAACTCCCTGGTGATCAGGTTCCAGGCAAGCTCTATGGCGCGCTCCTTGAAATAATCGCCGAAGGAGAAATTGCCGAGCATCTCGAAGAAAGTCAGGTGTCGCGCGGTGTAGCCGACATTGTCGAGGTCGTTGTGCTTGCCGCCGGCACGAACACTCTTCTGGGCAGTCGTCGCACGCGAATAGGGCCGCTTCTCCAGACCGGTGAAAACGTTCTTGAACTGCACCATGCCGGCATTGGTGAACATCAGCGTCGGGTCGTTGCGCGGCACCAGCGGGCTCGACGCGACGACCTCGTGACCTTCCTTGCGAAAATAGTCGAGAAATGCCGACCGGATCTCGTTGACGCCACTCATGAATACTGCCTTTTCGAGAGAACCGCCGGCTGCCGGCGGAAAATAGACATGGCCTTTTAGCGGTCGCACCGCAGCCTGTCCAGAAACACCAAATGGGCTCAAATCCCGGCTTTCACCGGCGCTTTGAAATGCGTCTGACTCGCCGTCAAACGCCAACCGCCGGCACGGGGCCGGCGGTTCAAAATGTACCGATTACGCAAACTCAAAATCAAAACATCAAATCCAAACCTGGCTGACGCTCCGGGAGACGTCGCTTTTCCTACATCGCCCCGGCGTCGTCCTCGAAACCGTCGTCGCTGCTTTCGGAGCCGCCGTTCTCAAGGAATTTCTCGGCGATCAATCCGGCATTCTGCCTCAGCGCCAATTCGATCTCGCGCGCCGTGTCGGGATTGTCGCGCAGGAACAGTTTTGCGTTTTCGCGGCCCTGGCCGAGACGCTGCGAATTATAGGAGAACCAGGCGCCCGACTTTTCGACCACGCCAGCCTTGACGCCGAGATCGACCAGCTCGCCGGTCTTGGAGACGCCCTCGCCATACATGATGTCGAACTCGACCACCTTGAAGGGCGGCGCCAGCTTGTTCTTGACGACCTTGACGCGGGTCTGGTTGCCGACGACCTCGTCGCGATCCTTGACCGAGCCGATGCGGCGGATGTCGAGGCGGACCGAGGCATAGAATTTCAGCGCGTTGCCGCCGGTCGTCGTCTCGGGCGAACCAAACATCACGCCGATCTTCATGCGGATCTGGTTGATGAAGATGACCATGGTGTTGGAGCGCGAGATCGAGGCGGTGAGCTTGCGCAGTGCCTGGCTCATCAGGCGGGCCTGCAGGCCGGGCAGCGAATCGCCCATCTCGCCTTCGATTTCGGCCCGCGGCGTCAGCGCCGCCACCGAATCGACCACCAGCACGTCGATGGCGCCGGAGCGCACCAGCGTGTCGCAGATCTCCAGCGCCTGTTCGCCGGTATCGGGCTGCGAGATCAGCAGGTTTTCGAGATCGACGCCGAGCTTGCGGGCATAGACCGGATCGAGCGCATGCTCGGCATCGACAAAGGCGCAGATGCCGCCCTTCTTCTGGGCTTCGGCCACCGTGTGCAGCGCCAGCGTCGTCTTGCCCGAGCTTTCCGGTCCGTAGATCTCGACGATGCGGCCGCGCGGCAGGCCGCCGACGCCAAGCGCGATGTCCAACCCAAGCGAGCCGGTCGGCACCGTTTCGATCTCGACGACCTGCTCGTTCGCGCCGAGCCGCATGATCGAACCCTTGCCGAAGGCACGCTCGATTTGCGACAGCGCCGCATCCAGAGCCTTTGATTTGTCCACCGCTTTGTCCTCTACAAGCCGCAAAGAATTCTGAGCCATGATACATCACCCCGTGGTCGTCAATGGAGGCCGGACAATCCCGCAATCCTTAAAAGAATGTACCTCGTTTGTTCTCATTTGTCAATGAGCCCCAAGGGTTTGAAAAATAAGGGATATCTACATTTGTTCTATTTTTGTTTCACAATTTTGCTTCCGGACGTCTCCCGCCTCGCATGCGGCGCCGTTGCCGTCACCATCCGAATCGCACCCGCGATTGCAGGGTTCCGCCCGGCGACCTAGTCTCCTCCCGGGCAACAGCAAAGGGCATTTTGCCGGCATGATGAAATCCCCGACGATCCTGGCCGTGGGTGGCGCCTATATCGAGCGGCGCGGCCGGGTTGCCGGCGCCTTCGTGCCGGCCGCTTCCAACCCCGGCACGATGCGCGAGCATGTCGGCGGCGCCGCCTTCAACGCCTTGCGCTGTGCGGTGCGGCGCGGCGTCTCGGCCTCGCTGCTTTCGGTGCGCGGCGGCGATGCCCTGGGCGACACGGTTTTACGCGCCGTCACCGACGCCGGCATTGCCGATTTGTCGGCGGTGTTCCTCGACCGCGCGACGCCAAGCCATACGATGCTGGTCGATAGCGACGGCGGGCTGATCGCCGGCCTTGCCGACATGGTGCTCTACGAGCTGGCGCTTCCCAAGCAGATCCGCCGCGCCAAGGTGCGCGAAGCGATCGATTCAGCCGACGCGGTGTTGTGCGACGCCAACCTGCCGTCTTCCGCAGTGGCGCGGCTGGCTGCTCTCGCCGCCGGCAAGCCGGTGTTTGCGCTTGCCGTCTCGCCCAGCAAAGCGGCGCGGCTGACGCCGGTGCTTAACCTTCTGGCACTCGCCTTCATGAACCGGCACGAGGCCGGCGTGCTCGCCGGCGTCGACATCGATGCTGATGATCAAGGCATCGTCGACGGCCTGAGACGCGCCGGTCTGAAAAGCGGCGTGGTGACCGCCGGCGATGATCCAGTGCTCGGTTTCGACGAAACCGGCGCATTTTCGATCCTGCCACCGCCGATACACAAGCGGGCGGATATGAGCGGCGCCGGCGACGCGCTGGCAGGTGCCACGATCGCCGCCCGGCTGCGCGGCCTGACGCTGCGCGCGGCACTGTGCGAAGGCGTTGCCGCAGCTATGCTCACCGTCGAGAGCGCCGCTTTCACCAGCGCCGGCTTTGCCGAAGCGCTGGCGCTCGTGCCCGAGGCGCGGAACCTGGCGTGAAATGCGGCCCAGAATTGCCGAAGCATGGTGCAGCCTATTTGCCGGCGCGCCGTCCTGCCTCGTAGGCGCGGCGCGCCCAGATCGCCATCTCGTCGGGATCGTCGAACGCGCTGTCGGGAACGCTCCAATAGGGCATCGACACCAGCTTTCCGTGGCGCGAGCCGGTATAGGTCCATTGCCGGCAGCCGGCCGCTTCGAAATCCGGGGCGCTTTCGGCGTCGGCCTTCAGCATCAATTCGCCACGGATGACAATGGCGACGATGACGCCATCGAAATAGATGCCCTTGCCGCCGAACAGCTTGCGGATGCTGACCGGGCCGAGGCCTTCGAAAAGCTCTTCTATGCGCTCGTTGTCCATGGCGCGATCATGTCACCGGGATTTCCCCTTGTCATCGCCGCTACCGGCACCATCCTGACAAGTTCAGAATCAGTTTCATCGGAGTTTTTCATGCCGCTTCTGCTCAAAGGGTCCTGCCGGTGCAATGCCGTGCGTTTCGAGGTGGAAAGCCATACGCCGGTGCCGTTCATGCTGTGCTACTGCTCGATCTGCCGCAAGCAGCAGGGCGGCGGCGGTTTCGCCATCAATCTCGGCGCCGATTACGAGACGCTGAAAATCGAGGGCAAGCGCCATCTCGGCGTCTACCGGGCCGAGATCGAGGACGACGAGCACCCGCAACGCGAGATCTCGACGGGCGAACGGAATTTCTGCACGAAATGCGGGACGGCACTCTGGCTCTACGATCCAACCTGGCCGGAGCTGGTGCATCCGTTTGCCTCGGCGATCGACACAAACCTGCCGAAGCCGCCGGAGAAGGTGCATCTGATGCTGAAATACAAGGCGAACTGGGTCGAGCCCGATATCGGCAAGGGCGATAAGGTCTTCGATGTCTACCCGGAAGAGTCGATCGCCGACTGGCACAAACGAACCGGGATGTGGGTGGATTAGCGTTTCTTCTCCCCGTTCGCTATCGCGTATGGGCAAGCGCCCCCTCACCCGGATTGCCAACCGAATTGCGAAGGGCAATTCGGGGCAATCCGACCTCTCCCCGAGGGGAGAGGAAGTCGCCAGCGCTGGCGCCAGCCTCTTCTCCCCATCGGGGAGAAGGTGGCCCGAAGGGCCGGATGAGGGGGCTCCCATATGCGATTGCCGCCGGGGACGCCGAAGGAAAAGCCTCAGGCCGAAGCGCGGGCTTCGGCCAGTGCCTTCAAATCGGCGGGCTTCAACTCGACCGATTCGCCGCAGCCGCAGGCCGAGCTCTGGTTCGGGTTGCGGAAGGTGAAGCCGGTGCGCAGCGTGGTCTGCTCGAAGTCCATCTCGGTGCCGAACAGGAAAAGTGCTGCCTCTGGCGCGACATAGACATGGGCGCCGTCACGCTCGATGTGGTCGTCTTTGGTGTTGGGCTCGGTCACCAGGTCGACCGTATATTCCATGCCGGCGCAGCCGCCCTTCTTGATGCCGAGGCGAATGCCATGCGCATTCTCACGGGTCGCGACGATCTCGCGCACCCGGTCGGCAGCCTTTTCGGTCATCGTGATGACGGCAAAGCGTCCCATTCTTTCCTTCTCCATTGCGCGCAGGTTCAAGGTCTGCCGAATGATTCCTCACCTAAAATGGTGAAGTTTTGTACCCGGCGCAAGTGCGCCAGCCTTTGGCTGGTCGGATGCTAGTACCACCCCACCGCTACCTGTGCCTCTTCCGACATGCGGTCGGGCGACCAAGGCGGGTCGAAGGTCATGTTGACCTCGACGCCGGAAACGCCTTCGACGGCGCCGACGGCGTTTTCGACCCAGCCCGGCATTTCACCGGCCACCGGGCAGCCCGGCGCGGTCAGCGTCATGTCGATCTTGACCGAGCGGTCGTCCTCGATGTCGATCTTGTAGACGAGGCCGAGCTCGTAGATGTCGGCCGGGATTTCGGGGTCATAGACCGTCTTCAGCGCCGAGACGATGTCGTCTGTCAGCCGCGCCAATTCGTCGGCGGGGATTGTCGATCCGGAAACCGCCGCATTGGTCGTCGTTTCCGAATTGGTCTCGGCGGTGTGGCTGGCATCATCCATGGTCGTCACCCGAAGAACTTTCGCGCCTTTTCCAGCGCATCGGCCAAAGCATCGACTTCGGCCCTGGTATTATACATGCCGAACGACGCCCTGCATGTGGATGTTACGCCGAAGCGTTTCAACAGCGGCTGGGCGCAATGCGTGCCGGCGCGCACCGCCACGCCCTGCCGGTCGATGACCATCGACACATCATGCGCGTGGATGCCCTGCAGCTCGAACGAGATGATGGCGCCCTTGCCAGGCGCATCGCCGAAGATGCGCAGCGAGTTGATGGCGCGCAGTTTTTCATGCGCATAGTCCTTCAGATCGGCCTCATGGGCGGCGATGCGCTCGCGTCCGATCTTTTCCATGTATTCCAGCGCCGCACCCAGCCCGATCGCCTGGACGATCGGCGGCGTGCCGGCCTCGAAACGGTGCGGCGGGTCGTTGTAGGTGACGATGTCTTGCGTCACCTCCTCGATCATTTCGCCGCCGCCCATGAACGGGCGCATCCGCTCCAGAATATCCTTCTTGCCGTAGAGCACGCCGATGCCCGACGGGCCATAGACCTTGTGGCCGGTGAAGACGAAGAAATCGCAGTCGAGATCCTGCACGTCGATCGGCATATGCACGGCGCTCTGGCTGCCGTCGACCAGCACCGGAATGCCGCGGGCGTGCGCAATGCGCACGATCTCCTTGATCGGCGTGACCGTGCCCAGCGCATTCGACATATGGGTGATAGCGACCAGCTTTGTGCGGTCGGTCAGCCGTTTTTCGAATTCCTCGATGTGGAAGACGCCGAGATCGTCGACCGGCACCCAGACCAGTTTTGCGCCCTGCCGCTCGCGGATGAAATGCCACGGCACGATGTTGGAGTGGTGCTCCATGATCGACAGCACGATCTCGTCGCCTTCGCCGATATTGGGCATGCCGAAGCCATAGGCGACGGTGTTGATCGCCGCCGTGGTGTTCGAGGTGAAGACGATGTTGTCGGTGCTCGGCGCGTTGAGAAATCTCTGTACTATCTTGCGCGCGTTCTCATAGGCGTCGGTCGCGGCGTTCGACAGGAAATGCAGGCCGCGATGGACGTTGGCGTATTCCTGGGAATAGGCGTGCTGGATGGCGTCGAGCACAGCCTGCGGCTTCTGCGCCGAGGCGCCATTGTCGAGATAGACCAGCGGTTTGCCGTAGACTTGCCGCGACAGGATCGGGAAGTCGCGGCGGATCGCCTCGACGTCGTAGGGAATGTTTTCGACTTTCTGGTCCATCACAAGCTCTCTCGAGGCATCGCCTCATTCCGTCCAGCACCCCTCGGCCAATTCTACCCGTGCGTCAAAAACCAATCGTCGAGCCGTCGTTCCAGCGCCTCGACGATGGCCTCGTCGTCCAGTTCCTCGATCACTTCGGCGACGAAGGCCTTGACCAGCAGGCCGCGCGCGGTCTTCTCGTCGATGCCGCGCGCCATCAGGTAGAACAGATGGCTGTGGTCGATCTCGGTGACGGTCGCGCCATGGCCGCAAACGACGTCGTCGGCGAAGATTTCAAGCTCCGGCTTGGTCGAAAACTCACCGTCGTCCGACAACAGCAGCGTGTTGCAGGCCATCTTGGCGTTGGTCTTCTGCGCATATTGGTGGACGTTGATACGACCCTGGAAGACGCCGCGCGCCTTGCCGGTCACCACGTTGCGGATGACTTCGGTCGAGGCGGTGTGCGGCACGGCATGGTCGAGCACCATGGTGACGTCGGTATGGGTGTCGCCGGCCAAAAGATTGATGCCGCGCAGCGTGAAGTCGGCGCCCTCGCCGGTCGTCCTCACGACGACCTCCTGGCGCACCAGCTTGCCGCCGGCATTCATGACGAACAGCGTCAGTTTCGAATTCTTGCCGAGATGCGCCTTGAACTGGGCGAGATGTGTTGCCGTATCCGGCTGCTCCTGCACGATGAGCCATGTCACTTCGGCGCCCTCGCCAAGCACAAGCTGGCTGACCGAGCTGACCAGCGCCGCCCCCTCGCCCGCCTGGCGCTCGACGATGACAGCCTTGGCGCCGGCACCGACGCGGACGGCCAGGCGTACATGCGTCTGTCCACCGGCCTGCAAATTCTGCAGCTCAAGCGGCTTTTCCAGTTCGGCACCGTCGGCGATGTCGACGAAATAGCCGTCGGCGACAAAGGCGGTGTTCAGCGCGCCGATCGCGTCATCGGTGCCATAGGGATCCAACCCCGGCGCGATGCTGCCGTCGGTCAGCTTCTCCGACAGGCGCTGTACGGCGACGCCATCGATACCGGGCAGTTTCGCGCTCGAAACCCCGTTCAGGACCGGCAAAACCGAGGAGTCTTCGACGATCGGCGCAATGGCTTTCGCGACCGCTGCCGGATCGAAGTCCGGCACCGAGGTCAGCAGCCGGCGCAGGTCCGTATAATGCCAGGATTCGATGCGCCGCGTCGGCAGGCCGCCCTTGATCGCCTCGATGGCGTCGTCGCGCTTCAGCATCACCGCGCCGTCGCCGGGCAGCAGCGACAGCCGCTCGCCAAAGGCGTCGATCAGCGCCGTTTCGGCCAATGTTCGCTGGGGTGTCGTGTGCATGTTCATCAGTATCGCCTTGTTTGGCTTGCCTTCCGGGCCTGCTGGCATCTCACGCGGCTTGCCCGATCACGCCGGCATAGCCATTGGCCTCGAGATCGAGCGCCAGCGACTTGTCGCCCGACTTGATCACCTGGCCTCTGTAGAGCACGTGCACCGTATCCGGCACGATGTATTGGAGCAGGCGCTGGTAGTGGGTGATGACAACGATGGCCCGGTCCGGCGAGCGCAGCGTGTTGACGCCATCCGCGACGATCTTCAGAGCATCGATGTCGAGGCCGGAATCGGTCTCGTCGAGGACGCACAGTTTCGGCTCGAGCAGCTTCATCTGCAGGATCTCGGCGCGCTTCTTCTCGCCGCCGGAAAAACCGACATTGAGCGGCCGCTTCAGCATCGCCATATCCATGTTGAGCGAGGCGGCCGCTTCCTTCACGCGCTTGAGGAATTCCGGGATCTTCGGCGGTTCCTCGCCGCGCGCCTTGCGCTGCTCGTTCATCGCCACTTTCAGGAATTCCATGGTCGCCACGCCCGGTATCTCCATTGGATACTGGAAGGCGAGGAAGATGCCGGCGGTTGCGCGCTCGGCCGGATCCATTTCGAGGATCGACTGGCCGTTGTAGAGGATGTCGCCTTCGGTGACCTCATAGTCCTTGCGGCCGGCGAGGATGTAGGACAGCGTCGACTTTCCCGAGCCGTTGGGGCCCATGATGGCGGCAACCTCGCCGGCCCTGACCGTCAGGTTCAGGCCGCGGATGATCTCGGTGCCGTCATCGACGATGCGGGCGTGCAGGTTTTTTATCTCAAGCATTTTTTCTTTTTCCTGAAAATTCTTATCCGGTCAGCCGACCGAGCCCTCGAGGCTGATGCCGATCAGCTTCTGCGCCTCGACCGCGAACTCCATCGGCAGTTGCTGGATGACGTCCTTGACGAAGCCGTTAACGATCAGCGCGATCGCCTCTTCTTCCGGGATGCCGCGCTGCATGACGTAGAACTTCTGGTCCTCGGAAATCTTCGAGGTGGTGGCCTCGTGCTCGAACTGCGCCGTCGAATTCTTGGCTTCCATGTAGGGCACGGTGTGTGCGCCGCACTGGTCGCCGATCAGCAGGGAATCGCAATTGGTGAAGTTGCGGGCGTTGGTCGCCTTGCGGTGCGCCGAGACCTGGCCGCGATAGGTGTTCTGCGAAAAACCGGCGGCAATGCCCTTGGAGATGATGCGGCTCGACGTGTTCTTGCCGAGATGGATCATCTTGGTGCCGCTGTCGACCTGCTGGTAGCCGTTCGACACGGCGATCGAATAGAACTCGCCGCTGGAATCGTCGCCGCGCAGGATGCAACTCGGATATTTCCAGGTGATGGCCGAGCCGGTCTCGACTTGCGTCCACGAAATCTTCGAGCGATGGCCGCGGCAGTCGCCGCGCTTGGTGACGAAATTATAGATGCCGCCCTTGCCCTCGGCGTCGCCAGGATACCAGTTCTGCACCGTCGAATATTTGATCTCGGCATCGTCGAGCGCGATCAGTTCGACCACCGCGGCATGAAGCTGGTTCTCGTCGCGCTGCGGTGCCGTGCAGCCTTCGAGATAGGAGACGTAAGCACCCTCCTCGGCGATGATCAGCGTGCGCTCGAACTGGCCGGTGTTCTTCTCGTTCATGCGGAAATAGGTCGACAATTCCATCGGGCAGCGCACGCCCTTGGGGACGAAGACGAAGGAGCCGTCGGTGAACACCGCCGAATTCAACGTTGCGTAGAAATTGTCGGAGGTCGGCACGACCGAGCCGAGATATTTCTTCACCAGCTCCGGATGCTCGCGGATCGCTTCCGAGATCGAGCAGAAGATGACGCCGGCCTGCGCCAGCTCCTTCTTGAAGGTGGTGACGACGGAGACCGAATCGAACACCGCGTCGACAGCGACACGGCCCGACTTGTAGACATTGTCGCTGGCTTCCTCGAGCTCCGAGGCATCGGTCTTCTGCACGCCGGCGAGGATCTCCTGTTCCCTGAGCGGAATGCCGAGCTTCTCGTAGACCTTCAGCAGTTCGGGATCGACGTCGCTGAGCGAGGTCGGTCCGGGCGTGCTCTTGGGCGCCGCGTAATAGTAGAGGTCCTGAAAATCGATCTTGGGATAGTGGACGCGCGCCCATTTCGGCTCGTCCAGCGTCAGCCAGCGGCGATAGGCTTCCAGGCGCCATTCCAGCATCCAGGACGGCTCGTCCTTCTTCGCCGAAATGAAGCGGATAATGTCTTCGCTCAGGCCCTTGGGGGCCTTGTCCATCGCGATTTCGGTCTGGAATCCGTATTTATACTGGTCGACATCGATCTTTCGAACTCGATCGATCGTCTCCTGCACAGCAGGCATCAGCGTTCTCCATCCACGCCGGGGTCAAGGCCCGGCAGTTTTCAAACTATGGCACCGCAAGCGAGCACCCCTGGGCACCCGAAGTGGCGTAAGTTTCATATAGTGCGTTCATGCCGGAAATTCACCCGGCCAAATGCGAACGACGGCTCTACCAGGCCGTAAGGCCCAAATGTCACGTTGCCGCGCTCAGGCGGCCTTTTCCCTGTTTGCCCGCCGCGCGACGATCGTCGCCAGCGCCGAACGGAACAGCTCGATGTCTTCAGCGCCGGTCGCGTGACCGATCGACACGCGCAACGCGCCAAGGCTGTCGCCATAACCCATGGCCTTCAGCACGTGACTAGGCCCGACCTTGCCCGATGAACAGGCCGATCCGGCCGACAGCGCCACACCGGCCAGGTCGAAGGCGATCTGCGCCGTCTCGGCCTTGATGCCGGCAATAGCGAAGAATGTGGTGTTGGCAAGCCTTGGCGCGCCGGTCCCGAAGAATTCGGCATCCGGAACCAGCGTTTTCACGATCGCCTCGATTTCGTCGCGACGTTGCCGCACCGCATCGATCGTTTGCAAGCCGGCAAGCGCCTCACGCGCCGCCGCGCCAAACCCGGCAATCGCCGCCAGGTTTTCGGTGCCGCCGCGATGGCCCTTTTCCTGGCCGCCGCCGCTGACCAGCGGCTTCGGCATCATCAAGTCCGACGCCGCGACAATGGCGCCGACGCCCTTGGGGCCGCCGATCTTGTGCGAGGAGAGAATCAGATAATCGGCGTAACCCATTGACATATCGAGCGGAATGCGGCCGACCGCCTGCACGGCATCGACCACCAGGATGCCACCCGCCGCCTTGACGATTTCAGCAATGCGGCCAACCGGCTGGATCACGCCGGTCTCGTTGTTGGCGGCGTGGATGGCTACCAGCGGCAAGCCGTCGGCCTTGTCATGCGCACCGAGCGCTGCCGCCAAGGCGTCGAACCTGACGATGCCATCGGCGTCGACGCCGATCCGCGTCAGCTGCGCGGCCGGGAAGCGCCCGCCATTCAGCAGGCAAGGATGATCGGCCTCGGACACGTAAAGCCGGCTCATGCGGATGGCGCCGCGCCCCATATGCCAGTCCGGCGTCAGCAGCGTCGAGGCCGCTTCCGTAGCGCCGGAGGTGAACACGACATGCTCTGCTTTGGCGCTGACCAGTCGTGCCAGGTCGCGCCTAGCATCCTCGATCAGCCGCCGTGCAGCGCGGCCCTCGGCATGGACCGAGGACGGGTTGGCGGCGACGTCGAGCGCAGCGACCACGGCCGCGCGCGCCGAGGCAAGCAGCGGCGCGCTGGCGTTGTAGTCGAGATAGGCGCGTGCTCCGGCCATTTCCGTCCAACTGGTCCCTTCAAAAGCCGTTTCGCGAAGATAGCGCGTTATTTCCTTGAAATTGCAAGGCAAGACGTCCTATTTACGCGGCTTGCGGCGCGGGTGGCCGAGCCACAATTTTTTGGCCGCCCAGTTTTGAACAATTCTAAACTAGCTTCTAGAAAGACGCTCGCCCTGCGTCAAGGCCTAGGGAAGACTGGGGCCTAGGGAAGACTGGGCCAGAGGAAGAGTTGTTCCGGGCGCCGCGCAGTTTATGCCAAGTGGAGTATTTCATGCCTGAGGTCATTTTTACCGGTCCGGCCGGCCGCCTGGAGGGTCGCTATCAGCCCTCGAAGGAAAAGAGCGCGCCGATTGCCATCGTCCTGCACCCGCACCCCCAGTTCGGCGGTACGATGAACAACAAGATCGTCTACGACCTCTTCTACATGTTCCAGAAGCGCAATTTCACCACGCTGCGCTTCAATTTCCGCGGCATCGGCCGCAGCCAGGGCGAATTCGACCACGGCACCGGCGAGTTGTCCGACGCCGCCGCGGCGCTCGACTGGGTGCAGTCGCTGCATCCGGATTCCAAGAGCTGCTGGGTCGCCGGCTATTCGTTCGGCTCGTGGATAGGCATGCAGCTTCTGATGCGCCGGCCCGAGATCGAAGGCTTCATCTCGATCGCGCCGCAGCCCAATACCTATGATTTCTCGTTCCTGGCACCCTGCCCGTCGTCCGGCCTGATCATCCACGGTGACGCCGACAAGGTCGCGCCGCCCAAGGACGTGCAGGGCCTGGTCGACAAGCTGCACACGCAAAAGGGCATTACCATCACCCAGAAGACCTTGCCCGGCGCCAACCATTTCTTTGCCAACCATGCCGAGCTTCTGATCGAGGAATGCGCCGACTACCTCGATCGCCGGCTGGCCGGGGAATTGTCCGACCCACGGCCGAAGCGGCTGAGATAATCGGCGATGTACCAACCGCCTCACTTCCAGGAAACACGGCAGGACGTCCTGCACGGGCTGATCCGGGCGCATCCGCTTGGCCTGCTGGTGTCGAACGGCGTCGAGGGGCCGGTCGCCAACGCGATTCCCTTTCTTCTAGACGCGGATGTGCCACCGAACGGCAGGCTGCGCGCCCATTTGGCCAAGGCCAATCCGCAATGGCGGCTTTTGGCCGACAATCCCCTGGCGCGGGTGCTGGTCGTCTTCCAGGGCGCCGATGCCTATGTGACGCCGTCCTGGTACGAGACCAAGCGTGAAACCGGCAAGGTGGTACCGACCTGGAACTACGCCATCGTCCAGGTGCGCGGCATCGTCACGGTGATCGAAGACCAGGATTGGCTGGCCGAGCAGATTTCCGATCTGACGATGTCGCAGGAGGGCAGCCGCTCGGCGCCGTGGGCGGTGACCGACGCGCCGGCACCCTTCATCCAGTCGCAGATCAAAGGCATCGTCGGCCTAGAGATCGAAATCACCGAAATCAGCGGCAAATGGAAAGTCAGCCAGAACCGCCCGGCCGCCGACCGCGTCGGTGTCGCCGAGGGGCTCGAGAGCGAGACTGCCGATTCGGCCGATATGGTCCGGCTGGTAAGGTCCTACGGCGGGCTGGACGGCCAGTAATCTGGATTGCTTGCTCGACCGGTTTCAGGCCGGTCGAGGGCTCAATCGACCTTCGTCATCGCCGCCTTGCGCTCGTTGGCGATCAGCCAGAGATTGCGGATATAGATCAACAGGCCCATGGCCTGGCCGGCGATGAACACCGGATCCTGACGCTGGATGGCGTAGATCAGCAGCAGGCCGCCGCCGAACAGCGAAAAGAACCAGAAGGCGATCGGCACGACGCTGCGCTTCGCCTTTTCCGACGCCACCCACTGCACCAGAAAGCGCATGGTGAAGAAGAACTGGGCGACGAAGCCGAGCAGAACCCAGGCATCGAATTGCTTGACGAAAACATCGTGAAGCCAGGTCGCCAATTCCTGAAGCACGTTACCCATGCCTGATTTCCTCTACTTTGGGCATTCTGCGGCGCCTGCGGCGCAGCCACCAGACGCCGGCAAGATCAAGCACGCCCTGCAGGCCGCGATCGAAGATGCCGTAATTCGATTTGCCGTGACGGCGGGAGCGATCGACGACGTCGCAATGGACGACGCGGTAGCCCTCCTGGATGACCAGCGCCGGAACAAAGCGGTGGGTGCCGTCGAAGAACGGCAATTTCCTCAAAATGTCGGTATGGATCGCCTTGAGGCCGCAGCCGGTATCCCGCGTCTCGTCGTGCAGGATGGCCTTTCTCAGCCCGTTGGCGAAACGCGACGCCAGCTGCTTGATCTTGCTGTCGCGGCGCTTCAGACGCTGTCCCTGCGCGGCCCCGACATCGGGACCAGCCTGCCGCAGCGCGTCGATCAACACTGGGATATAACCGGGGTCGTTCTGGCCGTCGCCGTCGATGGTGGCGACGATATCGCCGCGCGCCGCCCAGGCGCCCGAACGCACCGAGAGCGACTGGCCAGCGGATTTCTGATGCCTGAGATGGCGCAGCGGAAACCGGCGAAGCGCTGCTTGTGCGGCAAGCACCGAAGGCGTGTCGTCGGTCGAGCCATCGTCGACGACGATGACCTCGAAGTCGCGCCCGGCCATCGCGGCGCCGATCTCGTCGAGCAGAAGCGGCAGGTTCGCCGCCTCGTTCCGGCAAGGAATGACGATGGATATCTCCGGCATCTCGACTCTGTCATAGGATATGGCATTCGATCGATGCCGTGCGGTCCAGCGGATGAGACCCGTTGGCGGCGCCTCATTACGCCAGCCGAAACGATGACGCAAGCAGGCCGCACGCTTGGGGTTCTCCCTTCTCCCCTTGTGGGAGAAGGTGGCCGCGCGAAGCGCGGTCGGATGAGGGGTGTTCCAGCTTGGCAACGACGGCACTCCGTCCAACACCCCTCAACCGTCTTGGCGCTGCGCGCCAATCCACCTTCTCCCACAAGGGGAGAAGGCAAGAGGGTGACGCAAAACCGGATTCCACTTTTGCTGATCGCGCTTGAGTGCTAAACGCCCGCCTTCATGCATAGCCGAGCCACGTTCGGCCGGAAGCCTTTCAGGAAAGAAAAATGTCCGCCTTCAAATCCGATTTCCTGCGCACGATGAGCGAGCGCGGTTTCATCCACCAGACCTCGGACGATGCCGCCCTCGACCAGCTTTTCGCCACGGAAACGGTGAGCGCCTATATCGGCTTCGACGCGACCGCCAGGAGCCTGCATGCCGGGTCGCTGATCCAGATCATGATGCTTTACTGGTTGCAGCAGACCGGCCACCGGCCGATCGCGCTGATGGGCGGCGGCACCTCGATGATCGGCGATCCGTCGTTCAAGGACGAGGCGCGCAAGCTTTTGACGCCGCAGGACATCGAGAACAATCTGGCCGGCATCCGCCGCAACTTCATTCCCTACCTCAAATTCGGCAGCGGCCCCAACGACGCCGTCATGATCAACAATGCCGACTGGCTGATGGATATCAACTACGTCAATTTCCTGCGCGATGTCGGCAGGCATTTTTCGGTCAACCGCATGCTGGCCTTCGATTCGGTCAAGCTCCGGCTGGACCGCGAGCAGTCGCTGTCGTTCCTCGAATTCAACTACATGATCTTGCAGGCCTACGACTTCGTGGAGCTCTACAAGCGCCTCGGCTGCCGGCTGCAGATGGGCGGCTCCGACCAGTGGGGCAACATCGTCAACGGCATCGATCTCGGCCACCGCATGGAAGGCGCGCAGCTTTATGCGCTGACGACGCCGCTGCTCACCACTTCGTCCGGCGCCAAGATGGGCAAGTCGGCCTCGGGCGCGGTCTGGCTCGATGCGGAGATGTTGAGCCCGTACGAGTTCTGGCAATATTGGCGCAATACCGAGGATGCCGATGTCGGCCGTTTCCTGAAGCTCTACACGACCTTGCCGCTCGCCGAGGTCGCGCGCCTCGAACGGCTCGGCGGCTCGGAGATCAACGAGGCCAAGAAGATCCTCGCCACCGAAATCACCGCCATGCTGCATGGCCGCGAGGCGGCGGAGGAGGCCAGCGAAACGGCGCGCAAGACATTTGAGGAAGGCGCGCTCGCCGAAACACTGCCGACCGTCGAGGTGGGCAGGGCCGAGCTCGAAGCCGGCGTCGGAATATTGTCGCTGTTCGTCACCGCCGGGCTGGCTGGGTCAAACGGCGAGGCGCGGCGGCATATCCAGGGCGGCGCCGTGCGCCTCAACGACCAGCTCGTTGCCGACGATCGCAGGATGGTGACGCTGCAGGATATGGGCCTGGAAAATGTCGCAAAGCTGTCGCTCGGCAAGAAGAAGCACGTTCTGGTGCGGCCGGTTTGACGCGCAACCGTTGGTGCCGGCGGGACAGCGCCCCCCTCTGTCCTGCCGGACATCTCCCCCACAAGGGGGGAGATCGGCTTTCGCGCCGGCTTTCGCCAATCTACAACGTTGCAGGAAGAGCGCAGCGTGGAAGCTGCCAATCTCCCCACTTGTGGGGGAGATGTCCGGCAGGACAGAGGGGGGCGCGAAGGATCACTACAGAGCGTCGGTGTCCACCCGCCTACCCTGCCCGCCTACCCTGGCCGCCTCACCGATACTCGAAGATCGACCGGAATATCCCGGGCGCGATCACCGATAGCGGATTGACCTCCAGGTTGGGCTTGTTGGCGTTGCCCTTGAGCCTGTAGGTGACGCCGATCAGGCCGCGGTCGCGGCCGTTGCCGAGCAGCTCGCCGATCAGCGGCAGTTCGCCGAAGATGCGGTTTACGCCGTAGGCCGGCATGAACGTGCCGGTGATGTCCATATTGTTGTTCTGGTCGTAGAGCGTGCCCTGGAAGGTGGTGCCGATGCGCGAGCCGCGCAGCACGCCGTTGCGCAGCTTCAGATAGCCGCTGCCCTTCTCGATTTCGCTGAAACCGCGCTCGAACTTCACCCTCGACGTGTCGAGATTGCCTTTGACCGCCTCGTTGAGGCTACGGCTGTCGCCAGCCGGCGTCGTCGACACGATCGAGGCGAGCTTCGGCTCGTTGACGATAAAGAAGTTCTTGGCGTCGACTTGGCCTTTCATCGGCCCGTCGCCGGCCCCGGTGAGTGCCAGCGTGATCGAGCCGCCTTCCATGTGCTCGTAGATGTTAAGGAAGCGCAGTATGGCACCGGCATCGGCCGACTTCATGTTGAGCGCGCGCAGGCCGCCGCCGGTCGTATTGCTGATGGTGATCGCGGCTCCCGAATCTGCCGTGGCGCTCACCTTGAGCCCGTTCACCCTGGAGCCGGCGGCGCTGTAGTCGAGCTTCAGATTCGATAGCACCTCGTCATGGAAGCCGGTCAGGGAACTGACGTCGGCGCTGACCGAGATCGTATCGACGCCGGTGGTCTTGGTGGCGGTGTCGACGTCGGACGTGAATTGCTTGATCAGCGAGCGTGCGTCCAGCGCGCTGCCGCTAACCTCGACCGCATAGGCCTTGCCCGACCGCTTCACCGAGACGGCGACGTCGTCGCCCCTGTTCAACGTGACCTTGCTGAACCGGGCCGAGGACAAGGCGCCGTTGACCAGCACCGCGCTGCCGTCGATGGAGAAGGTCTTGCCGTCGAGTTCGAAATTGGACAGCGTCGTGGTGTCGCCGGTCTTCGCCATGGCGAAGGTGACCTTGGCGGGAATGCCGGGGCCCTTGCTCCAGCCGGCCCAGGGAATGTCCAGCCTGGCATTGGTCAGGTCGGCCGACACGTTCTGGTTGCCGGTGCCGCTCTTGTCGATCGCCACCTTGATGGTTCCGGAAAGCAGCGTCGACAGGCCAGGCATGGCGGTGGCGCGGGTCTTGTCGTCGAGCACCAGCGCTACTTTACGACTGCGCGGCGGGCCGCCATCCCTGAGCGGCTCGATCAGGTCGAGCTCGGCCGGAATGCCGTTGAGCAGCGCCTTGGCCGAGATCACCGCCCGGTCGGGTGCGACGGTGATCGAGCCGTCGGCATGGCTGACCGTCTGGCCCTCGAACGGCTTGGCCAGCGACAGGTCCTTGTAGTCGAGCGCCACCAGCCAATCGAGTTTGGAGGAGTCGACGCCGGACTGCAGCGGAATATCGGCCTTGACGTGGCCGGTCACCGTGCCGGACAGGTCGTCCGGCAGCAGGCCGACATGGCGCATGGCGTTGATCGGGTCATAAGATGCCAGTTCGGCGATCGCCGGCGCCTCGCCGGCGACATCGATGTCGAGCGCGCCGATCACCGGCGGATGGTTCGCCGCCTTGACGGTGAGCGTGCCGTTGCTTGCCGCCACGGTACGGCCGCTCGGCATATAGACGCTGCCCGAGGACAGCGCGACGTCGACGTCGTTGCCGTGGAAGCCGACAACGCCGACGGCATCGCGGATCGGCGGAATACGGCCGGCCGTGTCGAAGCGCGATCCTTCAACCTGGAATCGGCCGAAGACTTCATCGGCGGAAAGCGGCACGCCGTTGCCGAGCCGTCCGGGTACGACCTGGAATTGCAGGCTGCCATCGACGACGCGGCCGCCGAACAGGTTCTTAAGCACCCACAGCCTGGCATTGCGCGCCGAAAACCACGGCCATAATTGCTTGACGTGCGAGACCGGCATGTCGTGGACATTGAGCGCCACCGAAATGCCCGGCGCCTGGTTGGCGACGAATGAAACCGAAGCCGTGCCCAGCACTTCGCTGCCCGGTCCGGACCGGACGCCGATCTGCTCGGCGACCAGCTTTTGGCTCGTCGGCTGGTAGATGCCGGCAATACGGGCAATGAAGCTGAACGCCGGTTCCGGCGAATCCGACGGCGCCAAGGTCGAACCGTCGCTGGTCAGGTCGTAGCGATAGGATGGCTCCTCGCCCGCTGTGCCGGTCGCCGGCTTCGGCCCGATCGAACCGGCAAAATCGAAGGTCGAGCGGCCGGTCTTCACCAGCAATCCATCGACCTGGATCTTGTTCGAACCGGCGACGAGCGTTGCATCGAGATCGACGTCGGCCGGAAGCAGGCCGCGCGAACCGAGATCGAGCACCGATCCGGTCAGCGACAGGGCAGCGGTCAGCCGCGAGCCGTTGTCGCCGGCCGCTTCCGACCCCGCCAGCTTCAAGGCGATTGCGCCCAATTTGCCACCTGCAGCCGCAGTGTCGGCGTCGGCCGCCTGGATGCTGGCGTCCAGCGTGGTGATGCGTCGCGTCGCCGGATCGCGGGTGGCGGAAGCGGCGATGGTGAGCGCCCTGCCGTCGACATCCGCGTCGGATGAAAACTCCATGCTTCCCGGTCCTGACTGCGACACGGAGGCGTCGGCGATGGTGACCGACTTGACCGATCCGGTCTCGGGCAGTGCCAGCTCGACGTTGCGCAGATCGATCTGGCGCACCGAATCCTCGCGCACCGCATCGAGCGCGCGGTTGACGTTGGCGAAGACGGCGACGGAAAGTTTTTCCGGATCGATGAGACCGTCCTGGTTGCGCAGCCCGGCCGTCCAGTCGCCGCCGGACGGCATTGCCGCCATGACGATGTGCGCGTCGGAAATCCGGGCGCTGGTGAGCCGCACCTCGCCCGAAAGCAGCGGGATGAGCCGGATGCCGAAGCGGACCCGGCCGGCATCGGCCATCGGTTTGCCGTCGGCGGTCTTGAGGCTGACGTCGCTGACCTGCAGCGCAATGAAGCTCGACCCGTCAAGCGTCAGCCGGGCCGGCCCGACGGCAACATCGACATCGAAGCCGGCCAATTTCTCGATTGCCGTCTCGGCTTCCGCGCGAAGCCGCTCCGAGCCGAAACCGGACACGCCGATCGCATAGACACCGGCCGCAGCCAGCAGCACAAGGGCGACGAGGCCGGCAAACAGCCGCGCCATCAAACGAACGCCGCGACCGATCGACGCCTGGCCGAGCGGCGGGACGCGGCACGCGGACGGAAAGGTTCCCAGGTCGGTGATCTCGTCACGCCTGAACCTGATCTTCTCGTGCTGCGGTAGCTCCTGATCCACGCAATCTTCCGTTGAAACGAATTCGATCGTGGACGAATCCCCGCTCGACATTATATCGATGCAGCCTGGCGCGTAACCTCAAACAAGGGCATCGGTATGGCTGACCTCGACGTGGGCGATGTTGCGCCGCAATTCGATCTTCCGCGCGACGGCGGCGGTTCACTCAGCCTCGCCGCACTGCTGGGAAAACCCATCGTACTCTATTTCTACCCACAGGACGACACCACAAGCTGCACCAGCGAGGCGATCGGCTTTTCGCAGTTGAAGCCGGAATTCGAAAAGGCCGGCGCTGTCGTCATCGGGCTGTCGCCGGACAGCGTCAAGAAGCACGACAAGTTCAAGGCGAAATACGATCTGAGCATCGACCTGGTCGCCGACGAAGAGCGCAAGGTGATCGAGGCCTACCATTTGTGGGTCGAAAAGAAGCTCTACGGCCGCATTTATATGGGCGTCGAGCGGGCGACGTTCCTGGTCGGCCGGGACGGACGCATCGCCAGGATCTGGCGTAACGTCCGCGTCAAAGGCCACGCCGAAGCGGTGCTGGAGGCGGTTCGCGCCCTTTGAGAGCTGCGGCACGCCGCTACAATTCGATGCCCGTTTTGCGCGAATACCTTTGCCCGTCGTTCGGTCCGGCAAAACTTTGTTAACCCTAATAATGTGTAATCAGGCTCGTCGTTGGTGTCGTAACGAAAGCTTGGTCCCGTGAACGTAGCCAGTCAGTCAGCGGTCTTCGGCAGACGCAGAGAGCCCCACACCGTCATCATCGCCCGGGGCGACCAGATAAGGCATTTCACCATACGTCCGTGGCTGGCCGCATTTTGCGGCTCGGCGCTGGCGGCGATCGTCATTGGCTACCTGCTGGCGACCTCTTATCTGGTGCTGCGCGACGACCTGATCGGCGCCACGACGGCGCGGCAGGCGCGCATGCAGCAGGCCTATGAAGACCGCATCTCGGCATTGCGCGGCCAGGTCGACCGCATCACCAGCCGCCAGCTTCTCGATCAGCAGTTGATGGAAACCAAGGTCAGCGAATTGCTGGAACGGCAGAGCCAGCTCAGCCTGCGTCACGGCCGCCTCGGCCCGATCCTCGAACGAGCAGAAAATGAGGTCGCAACGCCGCCCGTGCCGACGGCAAAGCCGGACGAACATGCCGACGCGACCGGCAGCATCCAGCCGATGGCCTATTCCGTCGCCAGCCTTGCTGCCCCCCTTCCCAGCAACGACACGAGGCCGTTCTCGCTGTGGTCGACCCGCGCCAATCCGCTGCCGAGTGAAAGCGCGGCCGACCGGGCAGACAAGCTCTTCGTTTCGATCAACAACTCGCTGAAGACCATCGAGAGCCAGCAGCTCACCCGCATCGCGGCACTTGCCGACAATGCCTACAAGAGCGCCGACGCGATCTCGCAGGCGCTCGAGGCCGCCGGCCTGCCGGTCGACAGCGAATTCGAAAAGAGCGATGTCGGCGGCCCGCTGATACCGCTCGACAGTTCGTTGGTCTTTGACAGCAAGGTCAAGGAGTTGGACGAGGCGCTTGACGCGCTGGATCATCTGAAAAAGGAGGCGCGCCGGCTGCCGCTCGCCAACCCCGCCCCCGGCCATAGCGTCACCAGCCCGTTCGGCGTGCGCACCGACCCCATCCTCGGCACGGCCGCCTTGCATTCCGGCATGGATTTCAGGGCGCCGGTCGGCATGCCGGCCAAGGTCACGGCAGCCGGCGTCGTCGTCAAGGCCGGCTGGAACGGCGGCTACGGCCGCATGGTCGAGGTCGACCACGGCAACGGTTTTGTGACGCGTTACGGACATCTTAGCAAAATCGACGTCGCCGTCGGCCAGAAGCTCGATGCCGGGGACATCATCGGCAAGACCGGCAACAGCGGCCGCTCGACCGGCCCGCATCTGCACTACGAGGTTCGCCACAATGGCGAGGCGATCGACCCGCTGCGGTTTTTGACCGTCGGCAAGAAGGTCGAGCGGTATCTCTAGGAGCCGGGCTGCTCCTCAGACGACCCAGCAATTGAGCGGCATCGGGCCGGCGCAGCCAGGCCAAGGCGGCCTCACCTAAGTATCCTCGGGCGATCGCCCTTCGCTCTATTCTCCCCAGCAAACATTCGGCTCCAGCCCTTGAGGGCCTCTGCCCCACAGCGTTGACTCCGACGCAGTTGTAGGATGATATGTATAAGCCTATGCCTCAGTCCAGCAGGCTTGTAATGACCGTTCATGGTATCCCGCCTGAAATTCTGAATGCTCTGGAGGGCGCTGTCGGACAAAGCGGCGTGACCGCCGACGCTGCCGGCATGGCGAAATACCTTTTGGACTGGTCCGGGGATCATCGCGGCGGAGCCCTTGCGGTGCTGAAGCCTGCTTCCGTCAGCGAAGTCCAGGCTGTGGCGCGGCTCTGCGGCACGCTCGGGCTCGGAATCATCCCACAGGGCGGGAACACGGGGCTGGTGGCGGGTGCAATCGACATCGACTCCCGTGGCGCGGTGGTCGTCAGTCTGGAGCGGTTGAACGGCATCCGTCTCGTCGACGCCGACAATTTCGTCCTGCAGGCCGATGCCGGCTGCATCCTGCAGCACATCAAGGATGCGGCAGAAGCAGAGGATTGCCTGTTTCCGCTGGCGCTCGGCGCGCAGGGAAGCTGCCAGATCGGCGGCAATGCGGCCAGCAATGCCGGCGGCACCAACGTGCTGCGCTATGGCATGGCGCGCGATATCATCCTCGGCCTCGAAGTCGTCCTGCCCGATGGCGAGTTGTGGAGCGGCTTTTCCGGCCTGCGCAAGGACAATCGAGGCTACGACCTGAAGCAGCTCTTCATCGGCAGCGAAGGAACGCTCGGCATCATCACCGGCGTCGAGCTCAAGCTGTTTCCGAAACCGGCCCGGGTCGAGACCGCTTATGTCGGTCTCGTTTCGTTCGAAGCGGCCATCACCCTGTTCCGGCAGGCTCGCCGGGCCTCATCCGATCTGATTTCGGCCTTCGAGATCATTGGATCGGAGTGCATCGCGCTCGCGCGCTTGATCGATGCCAACATCGTTTCGCCGGTCGAAGCTCCCGTCCACGTGCTGATCGAACTCTCCGCAAGTGCTACGGTCGATCTGCGCTCCATGCTGGTCGATTTCCTGGCCGGAGCGATTGAGAGCGGTCTGGTTGCCGAGGCCGTCCTTGCTGAAAGCGTCGCACAGGCCAGGGCCTTCTGGGCGATCCGCGAAGGGCTGGTCGAGGGCCAGGCAAGACGCGGCTACCATGTGCGCACCGACCTTGCGGTCAGGATATCGGACATCCCTGCCCTCATCGATCAGGCCCGCCAATTCGTGGCGCTGGAACATCCTGGTTGGCTGCCGCAGGCCTATGGCCATGCCGGCGACGGCAACGTCCATTTCAACGTCCTGCCACCGCTTGGGCTCGCCGAGGGTGAAGCTCGTGCCCAGGGCGCGGAGATCACCGCCGGACTCTACCAGATCGTCGGCGCGCTTGGCGGGTCGATCAGCGCCGAGCACGGCATCGGCCGCACCCGTCATCGCACTTTCTGGGCCGGCCTGGCGCCTGCCCATCGCCGGCTCGTCACGGCGCTCAAAACAACGATCGACCCTCAGGGATTGATGAATCCCGGCTGCCTTCTGCCATCGACGGAGACCTTTCCATGAAGCAAAGACTGGCCGCTATCGGCACGGTCGAGGCGCTGCCGCATCGCGTCGCCGCATTCCTCAGCCGCGAGATCGAATCCGGCGAGCTCAATCCGGGCACGCGGCTGCCGACCGAGCAGCAGCTCTCGGAAAAATTCGGCGTCAGTCGCAATGTGGTGCGCGAGGCGATCGCTCAACTCAGGGCCGATGGCATGATCGAAGCCCGGCAAGGCGTCGGCGCCTTCGTGCTGGCGCCGGAGCAGCGCGCGTCGATCCGCATCGATGGCGAGGCGCTGAAAGCGACCGGGAATATGGAGCGGCTGTTCGAGCTGCGTTGCATACTGGAAGCCGAGTCAGCTGCGCTCGCCGCCGAACGGCGCGGACAGGAGCACCTCGACGCAATCAAGGCGGCGCTAGACCGGATGAGCGGCGAGGAGCGCTGGGAAGAAGGCAGCATCGACGCCGACCTTTTGTTCCATCGCGAGATCGCGCGGGCGACCGGCAACAATTACATCCACACCTTTATCTCCTTCGTTTGCGAGCAGATCCGCCGTTCGATCCACTACGCGCGCCTCACCAATCCGCTGCACGACCTGATCGAAGTCAATGTCGGGGAGCATGTGCGCATCTACGAGGCGCTGGTCGCGGGCGATCCCACGGCCGCCGAGGCGGCGATGCGCGCCCACATCGTCGGCGCCGCCGACCGCGTCGGCATCAAGCTGCCAGCATCGCGCGCCGCGCACAGCACAGGGAGGTAGCCATGCCGGTCGGAGGCGCATATGCGATTTCGGACGTCTGCCTGCTCGTCGAAAATATCGAGCGGACGGTTGAGTTCTACGTCGAGAAACTCGGCTTTCGCCTGCGGCGCCGCGCCGAGGGCTTTGCCGACTTTCATGGCGAGGGCGTCACGCTGGCGGCGTGGGAGATCGACCACATCAACCGGCACACCGGCGTCTCGAAATTGAGGTCGCCGCGCCAGGCGCACAAGGTCTGCGTGGCGGTCAGGCTAGGCGCGCCCGGCGAGATCGACCGGCTCCATGGCGAACTGGCAGCCAAGGGCGTGCCCTTCTACGGCCCGCCGGAGGATTATGTCTGGAACGCGCGCTGCGCATATTTCACCGATCCCGACGACACGCTTTGGGAACTATACGCCTGGCTCGACGGCGGCCCCGGCGACTATCACGACGAACAGCCGTAGACGACGCCGCGCCACGGGAACGGCGCGCAATGAAGAGACGAGAACGTCTTGCAACAGGAGCGAAAAATGAGTGGGAACAGAGACTACGACATGAACCGCCGCAGCTTCGTGAAAGCCGGCTTCGCCGCCGTCGCGGCAGCTTCGGCCGGAATGCAGCTCGTGCTGACGCCGGGCGCCAAGGCTGCCGGAAAGGTCGTCATCCAGTATGATTGGCTGATGTCCAACGGACAGATCGGCGACATCGCCGCGGTCGCCACCGGCTATTTCAAGGACGCGGGCCTCGAGGTGGAATTCAGCCCGGGCGGTCCCAATGCGGCAACGGTGCCGCCGGTGATTTCGGGGGCAGCACAACTCGGCCAGTTTTCCGAGACGCCGCAGCTCTATGCGGCGCGCGCCAGCGGCGTGCCGGTGAAGATCATCGCCTGTGGCTTCCGCACCGGTCCCTATGCCTTCACCTCGAAGCCTGCCAAGCCGATCCGCGGCGTGGCCGACCTCAAGGGCAAAAAGATCGGCATCCAGCCGACGGCGCGCTTCGTCATCGATGAGATCCTGGCCAAGAACGGCATTGATCCGTCCGAGGTCACCGTCGTCAATGTCGGCTTCGACAAGGCGCCGCTGGTGCGCGGCGACGTCGACGCGATTGGCGGATGGATCACCAACACCCAGGCGCTGAGCGTCGTCGGCGACGACAGGATCGATCTTCTGGTGCGCGACCTCGGGCTGAACTCCTATGCCGACGTCTATTTCGCTACCGACACAGCGATCGAACAGGATGCGGAAACGCTGGCGAAATTCATCGGCGCCGTCGCCAAGGGCTGGGGCTGGGTGCACGCCAATCCGCAGGAAGCAGTCAAGAAGATGGTCGAAGCCTATCCAGAAATGGACCTTGGCTGGGAGCAGAAGACGATCAATCTGGTGCTGAAACTCTCCTTTGACGGTGCAACCGCCAAGGACGGATGGGGAACCTTCGATCCCGCCTCGATCGAGGAGCAGCTGGCGCTGCTGGACAAGGTCGGCCAATACCCGAACGGCCGGCCCGCGGCAGCCGATGTCTACACCACCAAGATACTCGAATTGTCGGCCGCCGACCGACCCAAGCTCGACGCGCCCGCCGCTTGATGGCGAAGGCGATCGAGGCCCGCAGGCTGGATGTCGGCTATAGCGGCCGGCAGCCGGTGGTGAAAGTGCTCTCCGGTCTCGACCTGTCGGTCGAGGCCGGCTCCTTCCTGTCGATCCTTGGACCTTCGGGATGCGGCAAGTCGACGTTCCTCAGGGTGGTGGCCGACTTGCTCGATCCGCTCGGCGGCTCGATCACCGTGCTTGGCGACACACCGCATGCTGTCCGTTCGCGGCGCGATGTCGGTTTCGTCTTCCAGGACTCGACCCTGCTGCCCTGGCGCACCGTGCGCGACAACGTCCGCCTGCCGCTCGATGTCGGACAAGGCCGGCTTACCCGGACAATAGACGATCGAACCGACGAGCTGCTTGATCTGATGGGGCTTGCCGGGTTCGGTGAGCGTCTGCCGCACCAATTGTCCGGCGGCCAGCGCCAGCGCGTGGCGATCGCCCGGTCACTGCTCGGGCAACCCAGGCTGCTTTTGATGGACGAGCCCTTCGGTGCGCTGGACGAGATCACCCGCGACCGCCTCAACGACGAGCTTTTGTCGTTGTGGCGGCGCACCGGCGCGACCATCCTTTTCGTTACCCATTCGATCGCCGAAGCCGCCTATCTCGGAGAACGGGTCATCGTTCTCGCCGCCAATCCGGGCCGCCTGGCCAGAGACCTCGACATGCGGCCGTTCAAGCAGGCAGGCAACCGCTGTTCGCGCGAGGATCCGGCGATCGTTGCCGCGATGGCCGAACTGCGCGGCGCGCTGGAACAGGCCTCATGAGGCAGGCGCCCTTGCCATCGGCGCTGGCCGTCGCCCTGCCCGTTTTTGGCGCGGCCTCGATCCTGCTCGCCTGGCAGTTCCTGCTGCCATGGCTCGGCGTGCCGGCCTATATCGTACCGACGCCGACGGCCATATCAGGCGTGTTCCGGAAGAGTCTTGCTTTGCTACTCAGCAATCTCTGGCCGACGCTGATCGAGGCGCTGGCGGGATTTGTCATCGGCAATTTTGCCGGTGTGCTGCTGGCGGTGCTGTTCGTGCACAGCCGCATTCTGCAGGCCGCCTATTTTCCGATCGTGCTGTTCTTCAACACCATCCCCATCCTGGCGCTGTCGCCGATCATCATCCTGATCTTCGGGCTCGGCATGACGCCGAAGATCGTGATCGCGGCGGTGATCTGCTTCTTCCCGACGCTGGTCAACATGATTCGCGGGCTGGACTCGGCCAGCGACAACGAGCACGAACTGTTCCGGGTGCTATCGGCTACGCGCTGGGAGATCTTCTGGAGCCTGCGCCTGCCAAGAGCATTGCCGATGCTGTTCTCCTCGCTGAGAATCGCTTCGGCCACGGCCGTGATCGGCGCCATTGTCGGCGAGTGGATCGGGTCGGATAAGGGCCTCGGCGCGCTCATCATCCAGGCGACCTTCAACTATCAGTCGGACCGGCTCTATGCGGCGATCGTGCTGTCGTCGTCCTTGTCGATCGCGATGTTCGCAATCGTGGTTCTGCTGGAGCGCCGTGCCATCCGCTATTGACCATTCCGTCGAGCGGCCATCCGCCAGGCGCGGGCTGTAAATTTATTTTTGAATTCCATTTGACTGAATAAATCTTCAGTGACAGTCTGGCCTCTCTCGAGGGCGCAAGGCATGGCACTGCGGGGAACCAATCAGGAGTTCGGGCGGCCGTATAATCGGCGCATCGTGCTCGAATCTATCCGCCTTCACGGGCCGATCGCCCGCGGCGACATTGCCAGGCGGGTCGGGCTCACCGTGCAGACGGTGTCGACCATCGTTCGCGAGCTGGAAGAGCACGGTTACGTGCTGTCGCTGCGCGAAGAGCCCAAGGGGCGCGGCCTGCCCCCGGCAACGCTGCGGATCAATCCGGAAGGCGGCTATGCCGTCGGCATTCACGTCACCCCGCTGGGCATCAATGCCGCGCTGATCAACCTCAGCGGCGATGTCATCGAGAGCAGCTACCGCGAGGCCCCAAATGCAACGCCCGACCACGCCTTCGAGCTGATCGGCGCCATGGTACTCGAATTGACAGCACTGCGGCCCGGTGGCCGCGTCCTCGGCATCGGCATGGCGTTGCCCGGGCCGTTTGGCGTGGAGTCCATGAGCTTTGTCGGTCCGACCACCATGACCGGCTGGAAGGATGTGGCGCTGCGCGAGCGGCTGGCCGCCTCGACCGGGCTGCCGGCCTTTTTCGAAACCGACATGGCGGCGGCTGCCATCGGCGAGCGCCTCTATGGCCTCGGCACGGCCTATTCCGAATATTACTATCTCTATTTCGGTGTCGGCCTCGGCGGCGTCATGGTGCATGACGGAGCCGCATTGCGCGGCGCCTGGGGCAATGCCGGCGAAATCGGCCACATTCCCGTGGTGCCGGGCGGCGAGCCCTGCCCGTGCGGCAATCGCGGCTGCCTCGAACGGTATCTTTCGCTCGAGGCGCTGCGGCGCCGCAACGTCGCCGACGCCGACTGGGTGAGCGAGATCGCGCCGATCTTCCGCAACGCCATCACCATCATCGAAAACCTGTTCGACCCCGAAACCATCATCCTTGGCGGGCTGGCGTCCACCGACCTGCTCGAAAGACTGGCCGGCGCAGCTGCGCACCTGCCCAACTCGGTCTCGGCGCGAAGCGACCGCACGACGCCCCGCGTCAGCGTCGCGCGCGGCGGCCAGCATGCGGTGTTGCGCGGCGCCGCAGCGCTTGCCGTCTCAGGGGTGCTTTCGCCACGCTTCGGCCAGATCTTCACCGCCGAACGCGAACGCGGGCGGGATCTCTTGCATAACAAGGGGATCGCGGCATGAGCGAACCGCTGCTGGTGCTCGATAACGTTGCCAAGAATTACGGTGCCATCGAAGCACTGAAAGGCATCAGCTTTTCTATCGGCAAGGGCGAAGTGGTGGCGCTGCTCGGCGACAACGGCGCCGGCAAATCGACGCTGGTCAAGATCATTGCCGGCGGGCTCGAGCCGACCTCCGGCCGCATGCTGTTCGAAGGCAAGGAATTCCTCGCCAAATCCCCCGCCGAGGCCAAGGCCGCGGGGATCGAGACCGTCTACCAGGACCTGTCGCTTTGCACCAATGTCGACGTGGTCGCCAATTTCTTCATGGGCCGCGAGATCACCAGGAAGGTTCTCGGCATTCCGGTGCTCGACGAGCGCGCCATGGAGCAGGTGGTGCAAAAGGCGTTGGCCAGCGCCGGCACCCGCATTCCCTCGCTTCGCACCAATGTCGAGCACCTCTCCGGCGGTCAGCGGCAGGCCATCGAGCTCAACCGATTCGTGCATTTTGGCGGCAAGTTGGTGCTTCTCGACGAGCCGTTCGCAGCGCTCGGCGTCGAGCAGACGCGGCGCGGCCTCGACATGATCCGCCAGGTGGCGAGCCAGGGTATCGGCGTCGTCATCATCACCCATATCATGCAACAGGCCTTCCAGGTCGCCGACCGGATCGTGGTGATCCGGCAAGGCGTCGTGGCTGGCGATGTCGCACGCAGCAAAACAAGTCCCGACGCGGTGATCAACATGATCACCGGAGAGACGCTTGCCGGTGCCGGACCGGCGAGCTGAGGGACAAATGAGGGGTCCGGCGCAAGAGGAGCGAACGACATGAAGAAAATACTTCTTTCCGTCTTCGGTATCCTGGCACTGGCCTTTGCCACGCTCACGCCGGCATTCGCTCAGTCCAAGGGCACCGTCTACTACATGGTGCCGACACTGCTCGATGAGTTCCAGACCGGCTCGGTGAGCGCGCTGGAATTGTTCCTGAAGCAGGTCGGCTACGAGATGAAGACGCTGAACGCCGACAACAAGACCGACGCTCAGCAATCGCAGATGAACGACGTCATCGCGCTGAAGCCGTCGGCGATCATCCTTGCCGCCGTCGATTTCAATGCGTTGAAACCGTCGATCGAGGCCGCCCGTGCCGCCGGCATCCCGGTCGTCGAGTTCGACCGCCAGATCACCTCGACGCCTTCCGACTTCACCTCGGTGGCCGGAACCGTCGAGATCGGCTACGTCGCCGCCGATCAGGCGCAAAAACTCCTGACCGCGAAGAACGGCTCGGTGAAAGGCAAGATCCTGCAGGTGCTCGGCGATCCGGGCGACCCCTACACGCTCGACATCCAGAAGGGTTTCGAGGAGAAGATGAAGGCGTTCCCGGACGTCAAGATCATCTCGCTGCCGGCCATGCAATGGGCGGCGGATGCAGCCGGGACCATCGTCAACGACCAGCTGCTCGCCAACCCCGACATCGATCTGATCTTCAGCCACGCCGCGCATCTTTCGGTCGCTGCCGTCGCCTCGCTCGAGGCCGCCGGCAAGAAACCGGGCGACGTCATGCTGATGAGTTCGAACGGTGCTCCGGTCGGCCTCGACCTGATCCGCAAGGGCTGGCTTAATGTCGAAGTCGAGCAGCCGCTCTACGCCCAGGCCGCGGCGGTCGCCATGTTCATGGACAAGGTGGTCAACAAGCAGGAGATCAAGCCCGGCGAATATGATGTGCTTGGCCTGAAATCGACCCTGACCAAGGAAGCGTGGGGGCCGAACATCAAGATCCCCGGCGCTGCGATCACCAAGGAAAATGTCGATAACCCGGCCTTCTGGGGCAACATGAAGCCGCCGACCGAAACCATAAAGCCGGTCGAATAGCGAACTCGCCAGAAGCTCCGGGCCACGCAGGCCCGGAGCCCAGCCCTGCAGCCCGGTGCGTTCAAACGGACGCCCACGGGAACGTTGCAGCAATTTTCAACCGCGCCTGATCTTTCCGACGACCGAGTGGTTCTTCGGGTCATGCGCCAACCGGATCCGCAGATGAACCCCCGCACGCGCCAAACCCTCGAGTTCGTCCTCGACAATCTTGTCTGGTTCATGCTGGTCTTCGTGCTGGTGGTCTTTTCCATCCTCATCCCGAACTATTTTCAGCTCGGCATCTTCGCCAACATCATCGAGGCCTCGAGCGTGCTCGGCGTCATGTCGATCGGCCTGGCGCTGGTCATCATCGCCGGCCATATGGACCTATCGGTCGAGTCGGTGGCGGCGCTCAGCGCCATGGCGGTCGGCATCCTGTTCTGCTCGTCGGGCATCGGCCTTGGCATCCAGTTGCAGCCGCAATGGCTGATGGTTCCGGTTTCGCTGCTCATCGCGCTTGCCGTCGGCGGCCTCATCGGCGCCTTCAACGGCTATCTGGTGGTCAGGGTGAAGATGAGCGCCTTCATCATCACGCTGGCCTCCTACATCTGGGTGCGCGGCCTGGTGCTGGTCATCTCCGGTGGCCGCTCGGCACAAGACCTTGCGCCGGCAATCCGCTGGTTCGGCATCCAGCGCCTGGGCGGCCTGCCGCTGACTGCCTGGATCGCCATTGCGTGCTTCGTGGTGTTCTCGCTGATCATGGCCAAGACGCCCTTCGGCAGGCACCTGGTCATGATCGGCGGCAACGAGACGGCGACGTTCCGCGCCGGCATCCGCGTCAACCGCAACCTGGTCATAGCCTTCGTTCTGGCCGGCGCCATCGCCGGCCTTGCCGGCTGGCTGCTGGCAATCCGCACCTCCGGCGCCACCGCCAATCTCGGCGTCGGCCTGTTGTTCAACGCCTTCGCCGCGGTCGTCATCGGCGGCGTCAGCCTGAAAGGCGGCGTCGGCACCTTGCCCGGCGTCTATGCCGGCGTGCTGCTGCTCTCGGCCATCAATACGGCGATTAATTTGATGGGCCTGCCGGCCAACTTCACCCAGGTGATCCACGGCCTGCTCGTCCTCGCCGCCGTGCTGCTCGACGCCTTCAAGCAAACCATCCGCCAGAGGCTCGCATGACCGGCCGACCGCAAACCGGTAGACTTTTCGGTAAGGTGGCGCTGATCATCGGTGCGGCCCGCGGCATCGGCAAGGCGATCGCACAACGCTTTGCCGAAGAGGGCGCGACGCTTGTCCTGGCCGATACCGAGGTTGAGGCCGGGCAAGCGACTGCGGACGAGCTCGGCGCCGCCTTCATTCGCACCGACATCTCGCAGATGGCCGATGCGCAAGCCGCCGTGGCGCTGGCGCTGGAGCGTCATGGCCGGCTCGACATCATGGTCCAGAATGCCGGCATCTATCCCTGGCAATTGCTGGAAAACACCAGTCCCGACGATTGGGACCGGGTCATGGCGGTGAATTTGCGCGGCAGCTTTGTCGCCGCACGCGCGGCGCTGGTGCCGATGAGGGCACAGCACTTTGGCCGCATGCTGTTCACCTCCTCGATCACCGGCCCGCATGTCACCAGTCCCGGCCACGGCCATTATTCGGCGACCAAGGCCGGCATCAACGGGCTGATCCGTTCGGCTGCGCTCGAATTCTCCGGCTACGGCATCACCGTCAACGGCGTCGAGCCCGGCAACATCCTCACCGAAGGCATAGAGCGGCATCGCGGTGCGGCCTTCATCAAGAACATGGAAGACGCCATCCCGCTCGGCCGCCTCGGCAGCCCGCGCGACGTGGCCAACGCCTTCCTGTTCCTGGCCTCGGATGACGCCAGCTACATCACCGGCACGACCATCATCGTCGACGGCGGGCAGCTTTTGCCCGAGGGCAAGGATTTCCGGCTGCTGCCACCATGATCGTCGATTTCGGCGGCGGTTTCTTCCTGCGCCGGGCGACCGCCGCCGATCGTGCAGCGCTTGCCGCAATCTGTCTCAAGACCGGCGACTCCGGCAAGGACGCCAGCGGCCGCGAGGACGATCCGGAACTGCTCGGTATCCTCTACACCGTTCCTTACCAGGTGCTCGAACCCGAACTGGCCTTCATAGTCGACAGCCCCTCAGGCGCCGCCGGCTATCTGCTTGGCGCAGCCGACACAGCTGCTTTCAATGCCAGCCTGGCATCGAACTGGTATCCCGACCTGCAGCGGCGCGTGACCGACCCCGGACCCGACAGCTCACGCTGGCGCGGCAGCGACTGGGCGCGGCACCGGATCCATCATCCCGATTTCGCTGTTCCGTCTGCAGTGGCCGCCTATCCGTCGCACGGCCACATCGACCTGTTGCCGCAAGCGCGCGGGAAAGGCATCGGCAGGCGCGCGATGGAATTTCTCGAGCAGTTCCTTGCCGCGAGCGGCTCAACCGGCATTCACCTCGAGGTCATGCCGCAGAATGATGATGCGCTAAGGTTCTACAAGGCGATCGGGTTTGAGGTGGTGCAGGTGCCGAAGCGTTGTGTTTATGTGGCGAAACGGCTTGCTCAGGCTCCGGCGATTGCAGGCTGAGCTGCGGCAAGCAATCGCTCAAGTTGCATAGAACCGGGAGGTTTCAACACAGTGCGGGCTAGTTCCAGTCTTGGCGGAGTGCCTACTAGTTCGGTGTGGGCGGCAGAGGAACATGCGCAACCGTTTCCCCCGCCACAATCGAGAACACATAGAGCAGATAGATAGCTAATACCAATAGCGCGAGGAATGAGCCATTGGCAAAAATTCCTGCAACAGTGGTGCTGCGATAAGGCTCAACTTTTTCTTTCTTAATGTCTTCTTCGCTACGCGTTGTCTTCACAACCCATTCGCCTGGAAGCCGGTTTTTTTCAGCTTCCTTCGATATCTTATCCGCGAGATCTCCTGCGATCACGGCATCATCCGGAAGATGACTCGTAAGCCATCCAGGAATATTTTCGCTCCCGCCCATGCCCATGTGCAAGTAAGATTCAGCTTTCTTTTGTGCTCCGTTAAGTTACTGCATGTTTTAGCTTTCGGCAATCGTTTGCCTTATGGCGAAACAGCAGATCAGACTTAAGCCCCTACGGAAAGGCGTTTTTGATCAGACCAAAGTCCTAGTGGCGTGGCGGTCACATGTGTCTCACCTGGGCCGCGAAGCATTTGCGGGCGGAAATACGGCACAACAGCGAAGCCGTTGGTTGCGATCAGAGGTTGCGCCGGGCGGGTCAGCTTGGGCGGTGTAGCCCCTGATTGAACACATTGAGGAAAATGGTGGGCGATGACGGGCTCGAACCGCCGACATCTTCGGTGTAAACGAAGCGCTCTACCAACTGAGCTAATCGCCCGCTCCGGGCCGGACCTTTAAGCAGTTAGGACCGGCTTCGCAAGGCCAAATGAGCGGCCAGCGGCCTGGCCGGGAGCCGGTTTCGGCGACAAAGTTCCGCTTGTCAAAAAACCTTCTGCTGTTTGCTGTTATGCTGTCCGGGTCCGCTTGACACCCGGTGGCTTACCCCTTATCCACCGCCCCAACGACGAACACGGCTGACACGTGCTCGTCCATGCGCGGGTGTAGCTCAGTTGGTTAGAGTGCCGGCCTGTCACGCCGGAGGTCGCGGGTTCGAGCCCCGTCACTCGCGCCATTTCTCCTTCGGGCCACGGCCCTTGGTGTCGGAGAAATGTCGACGTTGATTTGTCAAAAACCGTCTTCGTTCATGATGTAATCCATACGGTCTCACCCCCTCGCCAGCAGCGCCTCGACTTCCTGCAGCGTCGGCATGGACGGCGCGGTGCCCGGGCGCGTCACCGAGATGCCGGCGACGGCGCAGGCGAAGCGCACCGCCTGCACGGGTTCGATCCCTCTCGACAGCGCCGCCGCCAGGCCGCCATTGAAGGCGTCGCCCGCGCCGGTGGTCTCGATGACCGGGCCGGCAGCGAACGCCGCGACATGCTCGGACCGATCGGCCGTGTGCAGCAGCGCACCCTTTTCACCAAGCGTCACGATGACCGCGCCAACGCCCTTCTCCAGCAGGCTGTCGGCGGCACGGCGGGCATCGTCGATCGAGGACACCTTGATGCCGGTCAGTTCCTCGGCCTCGGTTTCGTTCGGCGTGACATAGTCGCACAGCGTATAGATGCGATCCGGAAGCTTTGCCGCCGGCGCCGGGTTGAGGATGGTGGTCACCCCTGCCCCGCGCGCGATCTCCAGCGCCCATAGCGCCGCCTCGATCGGCTGCTCGAGCTGGGTGACGAAGACGCCGGCCGCGCGGATCAGGCCGGCATTGGCCTCGATATCGGCGGGCGAAATCAGCATGGCCGCACCGGGACTGACGATAATGGCGTTGTTGCCGCTCGTCTCCTCGATGAAGATATAGGCGGCGCCGGTGTAGCTTTCCGGCGTGTCGATGACGGCGCTCGTCACGCCGGCCTGCGACCAGGTCTGTCTCGCCATATCGGCAAAGGGATCGACGCCGAGGCGGGTCAGGAAGGTGACATCGGCGCCGAGCCGGCCGGCCGCTACCGCCTGATTCGAGCCCTTGCCGCCGGGGCCGAGCGCGAAGGACGTGCCCAGGATAGTCTCGCCCATGCGCGGCTGGCGGGCGGCGCGGTAGGCCGTGTCGGCGACGAAGACACCCAATATGACAACAGGCTTCATAACGATCGGTCTGCCCGGCATGTCGCTACTCCGCATCCGGCGGCACCACGCCCTTGCGGAATGCGAAGCAGCCATAGAAGCGGCGCTCGCCAGTCTGGATGACGCAATAAGCCTTCTTGGCGCGCTCGTAGAAGGCGTAGCGCTCGACCGAGATCATCGGCCAGGCCTTGCCCTCGGCGGCATCGATCTCTTTTTGCACTTCCTGCTGCACGGCGGGAATCTCGTCCGGCTTGCCGACGATTTCCATGCGCGCGGCGGCATCGTCGACGAAGGTGTCCAGCGGATAAAGCGACAGCACCGCCTTGACGACCTCCGCTGCCGATGCGTCGATGCGCAGCAGCTTGCCAAGCACGGTCTGGCGCGCCACCGAATCGGACGGGAAATTGGTGTCGGCGATAATCAGATCGTCGCCGTGTCCCATCGCCCGCAGCGCCTGCAGCACATCGGCATTGAGCAGGGGATTGAGTCCTTTGAGCATGGTATTCCTCGCGAGGTTTGCTGGGGCGAAATCAGAGCCGCTTGCCGGTCTCTGCGTCGAAGAGATGCACCTGGTCGAGCCGCGGTTTCAGGTGCAGTGTGTCGCCCGGCTTGAACTCGTGGCGTTCACGGAACAGCGCCACCATCTCGCCCTCGCCGAAGCGCAGGAACACGAGAGTCTCGGAACCGGTCGGCTCGACCACCGAAATCTTCGCTGGGACACCATCTGGATGGATTTCGAGATGCTCGGGCCGCACGCCGTAGACGACATTGCGGCCATCTTCCACGGTATTGCTCGATGCGATCGGGAACGGCGTCCCGGCGATCTCGACGACGGGCTTGTCGCCCTTGCGCACGACGCCCTTGAGCAGGTTCATCGAGGGCGAGCCGATGAAGCCGGCGACAAACAGATTGGCCGGCCGGTCGAACAATTCCAGCGGCGCGCCGACCTGTTCGATGCGACCGTCGCGCATCACCACGATCTTGTCGGCCATGGTCATGGCCTCGATCTGGTCGTGGGTGACGTAGATGGTGGTGGTCTTCAGTCGTTGGTGCAGTTCCTTGATCTCGGTGCGCATCTGGACACGCAGCTTGGCATCGAGATTGGAGAGCGGCTCGTCGAACAGGAACACCTGCGGGTTGCGCACGATGGCGCGACCCATGGCGACGCGCTGGCGCTGGCCACCCGAGAGCTGGCGCGGATAGCGCTTGAGGTAGGGGTTGAGGTCGAGGATGTCGGCGGCGCGCTTGACCCGCTCAGTGACCACCGCCGGATCAGTTTTGCGCAGCTTGAGAGCAAAGGCCATGTTCTGCTCGACCGTCTTGTGCGGATAGAGCGCGTAGTTCTGGAACACCATGGCGATGTCGCGCTTGGCCGGCGGCAAATGGTTGACGACGCGCTCGCCGATGGCGATGGTGCCGCCGGAAACCGTTTCCAGCCCGGCCACCATCCTCAGCAGCGTGGACTTGCCGCAGCCGGAAGGCCCGACCAGCACCACGAACTGTCCGTCGGCGATGTCGACGCTGACATCGTGCAGAACCTTGACGGTTCCGAACGCCTTGGCCACATTGCGGATCGCGACTTGAGCCATCATTCCCCCTTCAGTTGCCGTGAAGCTAAACAACGCAAACGGCGAGGGCAAGTCGGTCTCTTATAGATAAAAAACCCATTCACGTTGACACCGCACTTCGTTGTGCGAATAGTGACAGTGCCCGGCCTATGACCCTGTTCCGGGCGCACCGGTACGCTTGTCCGGCACTGAATGCCAAGCGTCGCGGGAGGGAGAATTCGGGCCGCTATTTACGGGAGTCGCTGTCGTTGGGGAACATAATCGGCGCTCCACCATCTGAACCAATTCACGATTGATCTTCTGGGAGGAACGAGATGAAAGTCAGCCTTTATAACCAACTTGTCCGCGCCGGGGCCACCCGCCGCGACGTGCTGAAGGGAGCGGCCAGCATGGCCGCCCTCGCCGCGGCCTCAAGCGCCGGACTTGGTGCCCTGACGCGCCCGGCTGCGGCCGCCGATGACCTGCGCGCGCAGATCCTGCAGATCCCGGGCGTCGGCAAGGGTCAGCCGACCGATGCCGATTTCCAGCAGGTCGGCGAGCTTTGCCTGGGCGCCACCAAGGCCAATGTCAAGGAAGGCGAATTCGCCGGTGTCGAACTCACCTTCATGGGCCTCAACAATCAGAACCTGCACAATGTGCTGTTTCGCGGCTTCCTGAAGCCGTGGGAGACCTATACCGGCGCCAAGATCAACTGGATCGACCTGGCGCAGGCTGACTACAACGCCCGCCTGCAGCAGTCGATTGCGACCGGCACCGTCGATTTCGACATCATCGAAATGGGAGCACCGTTCGAAGGCGACGTCTGCGGCAAGGGTCTCACCTCCGAGATGCCGGACTGGGTCAAGGACCAGATCGACATGAAGGACGTCGTGGCCTATCTGCAGCCGCCGGTCGGCACCTGGGACGGCAAGCAATATCGCGTCACCGTTGACGGCGACGCGCATAACTTCAACTACCGCACCGACGTGTTCGCCGATGCCGACCTCGCCAAAGCCTGGAAGGACGGCGGCGGAGAAGGCGAATGGGGCGTGCCGAAGACCTGGCAGCAGGTGCAGGCGGTGACGAAATTCCTCAAGGGCAAGCAGGTGAACGGCCAGGATGTCTTTGGCTACCTCGATGCGCCCAAGCCCTGGGGCGGTTTCGGCTTCTATTTCCTCGGCAGCCGCGCCAGCGCCTACGCCAAGCATCCCGATGACAAGGCATGGCTGTTCGATGCCGACACGATGAAGCCGCGCGTCAACAATCCGGCATGGGTGCGGGCGATCCAGGACGTCATCGATGCCCTGCCCTCCGAACCTGCCGACCAGATCAACGCCGACCCGAATACCACCGCCTTCCAGCAATTCCTGGCAGGCACCGGTTCGATGGTCACCTGGTGGGGCGACGTCGGTTCGAACGTCAAGACCAACGATTCCTCGGTCGTCGGCGACATCACCGGCTTCTCGATCCTGCCGGGCTCGGACGATGTCTACAACTCCAAGACCGGCCAGTGGGACAAGCTCGCCAGCGGGCCGAACCATGCGCCGAACTGCGCCTATCTCGGCTGGGGCGTCTATGTCATGGCCCGCGTCGACGGCGACGAAAAGAAGAAGAAGGCGGCCTGGTCTGCCGCCGCCCATCTCGGCGGCAAGGACCTGTCGCTCTGGTGCGCGGCCTATCCGTCGGGTTTCCAGCCCTATCGCAACTCGCATTTCAACATTCCGGAATGGGTGGCGGCGGGCTACGACGAGGCGTTCATCACCTCGTATCTGAAGTCGGAAGCCGACAGCTACAACCATCCGAACGCGGCGATCGAGCCGCGTATCCCCGGCATCTTCCAGTATTACAGCGCCGCCGAGGACATTTTGGCCAACACCTTTGCCGGCAAGATGAAGGCGCAGGAAGGCGCCGACGCCATCGCAGCCGCCTGGGAGAAGCTGACCGACCAGATCGGCCGCGACAACCAGATCAAGCTCTACAAGGCCTCACTCGGCATGTAGGTTGAGATAGTGAAACTTGGTCCGGCGGCGTACAGCCGCCGGACCTCCCCTTGACCGACTTGGCCTCGACCGGCTCGGCCGGTCATCGAGCCTCCTGTGAACGGGCAAGACGCGTGGCTGACCGGACCCTGGCTGACCAGACTCTGTCGACAAGTGAATGGCCGGCAGGCGCCGTGCCATCCGACCTGATACCGCGGAGCCGCAAACGGCTTGGCTGGGCGCTGATGGCTGCTGCAACGCTAGGCCTTCTGGCGGTGATTGCGCTGCAGATCCTTTACAAGAGCGATGTCGACACTATCGGCTTCGAGACGTGGCGGCCGGTGGTCTACGCCTATGTGCTGTGGGGTGTCGCGCTCGGCATCGGCCAGGTGCTGACGCGCGGCGAGAATGGCCAGCGCGCGTTGTTCCTGCTGCCGGCGCTGCTGTTCACCATTGCCATGGTGATCTTCCCGACATTGTTCGGCTTCTACATCGCGCTGACCGACTGGAACCTCAGTTCCTTCAGCGGCCGGCAGTTCAACGGGCTCGACAATTTCTGGCAGATGCTGAACGACGCCTATTATCGCAACGCCCTGTTCAACATGGTGCTCTACGTGCTGGCCGTGTTCGTCGAATATGTCATCGCCTTTGGCCTGGCGCTGCTGCTCAACGCGCAGATCCGGGCGCGAAAATTCTTCCGCGTCGTCTTCCTCATGCCCCTGATGCTGTCGCCGGTGGCTGTGTCGTGGATGATCGGCAAGTCGCTGATGGAATACCGCTTCGGGCCCGCCGCAACGCTGGCGCGGCATCTCGGCTGGGAAAACCCGGCCTTCTTCTCCAATCCGATCACCGCCCGCATTTCGATCATGGTGCTCGATGCCTGGACGTTCATCCCGTTCATGATGATCATGCTGCTCGCCGGCCTGCAGGCGATGTCGCGCGAGGTGCTCGAGGCGGCGCGTGTCGATGGCGCCACCGCCTGGCAGACTTTCTGGCAAGTCACCTTCCCGCTGATGCTGCCGGTGTCGGTGACGGCGGTCATCCTGCGCATCATCTTCAAGCTGAAGCTCGCCGATATCATCATCACTGTCACCTCCGGCGGCCCGGGCGGCGCGACTGATTCGGTGTCGAGCTTCATCTACCGCGAATATCGCGACCGCTCGAATGTCGGCTACGGCACGATGCTGGCGATGGCCTATTTGGTCATCATCATTGTCTTCGTGACCTGGCTGCTGAAATTCGCCAGCCGCTTCGTGCGCAACGTCAACTGATCGGGCCGGCAAGATGAGCGTTCAAACCACCGACTTTGCCGCCTCCGAAATCCGCTCGCCGGCGGCGTTCTTCGCCAACCGCGTCTTCATCTACGGTGCCCTCATCTTCTGGGCCTTCATCTGCCTGTTCCCAATCTATTGGACGATAACCACCTCGTTCAAGACCGCGGTCGACGTCACCCAGGGCCATCTGATCCCGTTCGTCGATTTCAAACCCGACTGGAAGGGCTGGCGTTCGCTTGGCCTGTCGCCGGACTCGATCTTTCGGACGTCGACGGTGCGCGACGAATTCATCAAGCGCTTCATGAATTCGGTCATCACTTCGGTCGGCGCGTCGACCCTGGCCATCGTCATCGGCAGCCTCGCCGCCTATGGGCTGACCCGCTATCGTTACAAGTTCGCCTGGTTCAGGAACGAGGACATTTCCTTCTTCTTCCTGTCGCAGCTGATCCTGCCGCCGGTGGTACTGGCCCTGCCCTTCCTCGTGCTCTACCGGGAAGTCGGCCTGCTCGACACGCGCGTCGGGCTGATCCTGCTCTACACGCTGATGGTGCTGCCGATCGTCATCTGGATCATGCGCGACCAGTTCAATTCGATCCCTGTCGAGCTGGAGGAGGCAGCACTCGTCGATGGCCTGTCGATCTGGGGCGCCTTCTTGCGCATTGTCATGCCGATCGCGCTGCCGGGCATGGTCGCCGCCTTCATCCTGGCGATGGTGCTGTGCTGGAACGAGTATTTCTTCGCCGCGCTTTTGACCTCGACCGATGCCAAGACCATTCCTGTCATGGTGGCGAGCCAGACCGGCTCACAAGGCATCAACTGGTGGTCGATGGCAGCGCTTGCCACCGCGGCCATCACACCGCTCGCCGTCATCGGGATCGCGCTCGAGCGTTACCTGATCATGGGCATGACCGCGGGCGCGGTGAAATAACTGCGCCGGGAGAAGGAAAAACCGCACTAACCCAAAAGTGTTGCCCGCAAATGATCGAGGATCATGGCAACCCCTTTTTGCCCCAGTTCCGCCGAGGCTTCGGGCGCACTTGCCGTGTACCAGCCGGTGTTGTCGGCGAAGCGGCCCGCATCCACCGCTTCCGGGCACAGCGCCAGCATGAGTGACGTCTCGCCGGTGCCGGCATGGTCGAACGGGTACTGGCTGTGCATTGAAGCCGGCATCAGCGGATGCACCTGTACCCAGTTGAAGAAATTGCTGCCCTCGGCGTGCTCGGCATAATAGTCAGCCATCGCCGCAGAGCCCCACCAGCCTTCGCCGCGTTCTTTCTCCAGGAAGCGGAAGATCGCTTGTCGGCCGGCGGCCTTGAAGGCGAGATCGGTTGGCATGCCGGCAGCAAAATTCTCGGTTTGGTGGTGAATGATGGCGTGGATGTTGCGGAAGCCAATGCGCAGCAAGCTGTAGAACAATTCTTCCGCAAATGGCGCCAGCACATTGCCGCCGACCTGCACCGAGCCGCTGCCTTCCGGCGCCGCAACGGCATAGCTTGCCGCGCCGTAATAGAAGGGCGGCAGAATGACGATTTCGGCCTCCGTTTCGAACAGTTCCAGGCTCTTGACCACGGCCAGCGTGTCCATGCCGACGGCCATGTGCTCGCCGTGATATTCGAGCACACCGAGCGGCAACACGACCGGCCGGTTCTCGGCGATCGCCTTGCGGATATGGTGCGGCAGCATCAGTTCGTAGCGCATGACACCTACTCCATATTGGTGTGGCGGGCGCGCATCGCTTCCGGCGAGACGCCGGTCAGATCCCTGAGCTTCAGCACCATCACTTCGAAGAGGACGAACAGCGCGCCTTCGAACACCGAGCCCATCGGCAGGACGGATGTCTTTTCCGGACCCTGGTCGTCGGCCATGGTCTGAGCCGGGATAAGCAGCGTGAAGTCGGCCAGCTTCGCGGCAGTGCTGTCGGCTTGCGCGGTGAGCAGCAGGACGACGGCACCGGCCTCGCGCGCGACCCGCATCAAGGTCAGCACCGTCGATGTCTCGCCCGGGCCGGAACTGGCGAGGAAGACATCGCCCGCGCCCAGCGGCGGCGTGGTCATGTCGCCGACGACCGACACCGGCAGACCGAGATGGTAGAGCCGCATGGCAAAACCCTGGACCTGCAGCGCCTCGCGGCCGCAGCCATAGGTGACGATCTTTTTCGCGCCGGCCAAGATGGCGCAAGCCGCGTCAATGCGGCTTTCGTTGATACGCTCCAGCACGGTGCCAAGCTCGCTCAGCGCAATCCCAAACAGGTTTTCGCCGTCGTCCGTCATGACATTTGCACCAGCTTGCAGGTACCGGAGAACCACATGAACATCTCAGTCACATTTGCCCCGAACAGCTTGTTTTCATTCATGCTATCACCGCGAAAATTGGTGTCCAACGACACGCAGTGCTTTTGATGCGCTACAGCCGTGATAGTGTCACGGCAAATCGTAAATGAGGAAACGACAGCATATGAAGACACGGCATTTCGACCGCATCGGCAATGGCGGCATCAACTTCACCGAGCTCGGCTTCGGCACCGCGCCGCTCGGCAATCTCTATCGCGCCGTGTCCGATGAGGATGCCAATGCCACGCTGGAGGCGGCATGGCGGGTCGGCTGCCGCTACTACGACACAGCACCGCTCTATGGGCTCGGCCTCGCAGAAACGCGGCTTAATCCGTTCCTGCGTTCGAAGAGGCGCGACGACTACGTGCTGTCGAGCAAGGTCGGGCGCATCATGCGCGCCTGCCCGCCGGAACAGCGCACCGGCATCGGCAAGTTCTTCGACACGCCGTCGCGCCGCGAGGTCTACGACTACAGCTATGACGGCGTCATGCGCTCGTTCGAAGCCTCGCTGGAACGGCTCGGCGTCGACCGCATCGACATCCTCTTCGTGCACGATGTCGATATCTTCACTCATGGCAGCAAGGAAGCCTCGGACCAGCGCATCCAGGAATTCATGAGCTCCGGCTACTATGGATTGCTGGCACTGCGCGACCAGGGCGTAATCGAGGCGTTCGGCGGCGGCATCAATGAGTGGCCGGTTGCCCAGACGCTGGCCGAGCGCGGCGATTTCGACCTGTTTCTGCTTGCCGGGCGCTATACGCTGCTGGAGCAGGAGGCGCTGCAGTCTTTCCTGCCTCTATGCCAGCAACGCGGCATCGGCATCGTTCTCGGCGGGCCGTACAATTCCGGCATTCTGGCAACCGGGCCGAAGCCCGGCGCCTACTACAATTATTCGGAAGCGCCGCAGGATATCATGGACCGCGTCACCCGCATCGAGGCCGTCTGCAAGCGCCACGGCGTGCGCCTGATCGAGGCGGCGCTGCAGTTCCCGCTGTTGCATCCTTCGGTCGTGTCGGTAATCCCGGGTGGCCAGCGGCCGGGCGAAGTCGAAAGCAATCGCTCGCTGCTCGACGCGAAGCTGCCATCAGCGCTGTGGGCCGATCTCAAGACAGAAGGCTTGATGCGCACGGATGCGCCGACGGCATAGCGCCGCCTTTTCCAACGACACCGCGGGCACAGAAAAGAAAAACCGGATATGCCGGCTTTTCTTTTCTCTGAAAGACTTAAGGAGGCGCTTAGTTGACCGCGTCCTTGAGGCCCTTGCCGGCCGAGAACTTCGGCACGGTGCGCGCCGGGATCTTCACTTCCGCACCGGTCTGCGGATTGCGGCCGGTCGACGCGGCGCGTTTTGACACGGTGAAATTTCCGAAGCCGACAAGCCGGACATCGCCGCCCTTTTTCAGTTCGCCGGTGATGACGGAAAACACCGCATCAACCGCCGACTGCGCGTCACCCTTCGAAATACTCGCGGCATCGGCGACAGCGGACACCAGTTCGTTCTTGTTCATAAAAATTCCCTTCCATGAGAAAACCGGAACACTCGACTCATCCGGCAGGAAACGGACTTTAGAAAGAAGCGCTCCGGCAACCAAGTCGAAAAGCGCCAAGAAAGTCGAAAAAAGCCCGGAAATCCGGGGTTCTTCACATGAAAAAGCCGGGCTCAAGGCCCGGCTCTCTCTTTGTGCATTGCAACTTTAGCAAGAACTAATGCGCCAGCGATTTACCAGCCTCGTCTCCGACATCGACCACGGCCGGCGCATTGACGGGTTCGACCCACTGGATCGGTTCCGGCATGCGCACCAGCGCATGGCGCAACACTTCACCAACGCGTGAGACCGGAATGATTTCCATGCCGCTCTTCACGTTCTCCGGAATCTCCGCCAGATCCTTAGCGTTCTCTTCCGGGATCAGCACCTTCTTGATGCCGCCGCGCAGTGCGGCAAGCAGCTTTTCCTTAAGGCCGCCGATCGGCAGCACCCTGCCGCGCAGCGTGATCTCGCCGGTCATCGCCACATCGGCCTTGACCGGGATACCGGTCAACACCGAGACGATCGCCGTCGCCATCGCCACGCCAGCCGACGGTCCGTCCTTAGGCGTTGCGCCTTCTGGCACGTGCACGTGGATATCGCGCTTGTCGAACAGCGGCGGCTCGACGCCGAAATCGATGGCCCGCGAGCGGACGTAAGAGGCCGCCGCCGAGATCGATTCCTTCATCACGTCGCGCAGATTGCCGGTCACCGTCATGCGGCCCTTGCCGGGCATCATGACGCCTTCCACCGTCAACAGCTCGCCGCCGACTTCCGTCCAGGCGAGCCCGGTGACCACGCCGACCTGATCGTCGCTCTCGACCTGGCCGAAGCGGAAGCGCGGAACACCAAGGTAATCGGCAAGATTGTCCGCCGTGATGTTGATCGTCTTCTTCTTCGTCTTCAGGATCTCGGTCACCGCCTTGCGCCCGAGCTTCATCAGCTCGCGCTCCAGGCTCCTGACGCCCGCTTCACGGGTGTAGGTCTGGATGATGCCGCGGATCGCGTCCTCGCCGACGGAGAACTCCTTCGGCTGCAACGCGTGGTCGCGGATCACCTTGGGCATCAGGTGACGCTTGGCGATTTCGATCTTCTCGTCCTCGGTGTAACCGGCGATACGGATGATCTCCATGCGGTCCATCAAGGGCGCAGGGATGTTCAGCGTGTTCGCCGTCGTCACGAACATCACGCTCGACAGGTCGTATTCGACCTCGAGGTAATGGTCCATGAACGTCGAGTTCTGCTCGGGATCGAGCACCTCGAGCAAAGCCGATGACGGATCGCCGCGGAAATCCTGGCCCATCTTGTCGATCTCGTCGAGCAGGAAGAGCGGGTTGGATTTCTTCGCCTTCTTCATCGACTGGATGACCTTGCCGGGCATCGAGCCGATATAGGTGCGGCGGTGACCACGGATCTCGGCCTCGTCGCGCACGCCGCCCAGCGCCATGCGGATGAACTCACGACCGGTCGCCTTGGCGATCGACTTGCCGAGCGAGGTCTTGCCGACGCCGGGAGGTCCGACGAGGCACAGGATCGGCCCCTTCAGCTTCTTCTGGCGGCTCTGCACGGCGAGGTATTCGACGATGCGGTCCTTGACCTTGTCGAGGCCGAAATGATCCGTATCGAGCACGTTCTGGGCAAAGGCCAGATCCTGCTTGACCTTGGAGTTCCTGCCCCACGGGATCGACAGCAGCCAGTCGAGATAGTTGCGCACGACGGTCGATTCAGCCGACATCGGCGACATCGTCCGCAGCTTCTTCAGTTCGGCTTCCGCCTTTTCGCGGGCCTCCTTGGAGAGCTTGGTCTTCTTGATGCGCGCCTCGATCTCGGCGGCCTCGTCGCGGCCGTCCTCGCCTTCGCCGAGCTCCTTCTGGATCGCCTTCATCTGCTCGTTGAGGTAGTATTCGCGCTGCGTCTTCTCCATCTGGCGCTTGACGCGCGAGCGGATGCGCTTCTCGACCTGGAGCACCGAGATTTCGGCTTCCATGAAGCCCATCGCCTTCTCCAGCCGTTCCTTGACGGAAAGCGTGGCGAGCATCTCCTGCTTCTCGGGGATCTTGATGGCAAGATGCGAAGCGACCGTGTCGGCGAGCTTGGAATAGTCGTCGATCTGGCTGGCGGCACCCACCACTTCGGGCGAGATCTTCTTGTTCAGCTTGACGTAGTTCTCGAAGTCGGTGACGACGGAACGGGCCAGCGCCTCGACCTCGACCTCTTCCTCCTCCGGTTCGACCAGCGCCGCAGCACGGGCTTCATGGAAGTCGGGACGGTCGGTGAACGCAACGATTTTCGCGCGCGAGGCGCCTTCGACCAGCACCTTCACGGTGCCGTCCGGCAGTTTCAGCAATTGCAGCACATTGGCGAGCGTGCCGATGTCAAAGATGGCATCGGGCTCCGGATCGTCGTCGGCGGCATTCATCTGGGTCGCAAGCAGGATCTGCTTTTCCTGACCCATCACTTCTTCCAGCGCCTTGATCGACTTTTCACGCCCGACGAAGAGCGGAACGATCATGTGCGGGAACACCACGATGTCGCGCAGTGGGAGGACTGCGAAGACGCCGTCGCTGGGAGCCTTGGATAATTTGGCCATTGTCCAACCTTTCATGTCGCGGCCGCCAATCGGCCAACCGCGAATCTCATATTAACGACCGGGGATCGTTCCGCCTACCACCGTTTGTGACGGGAGTTTTACAGCACAGAATTCGGCACCACGGCCTTCTGCCTTTAGTTGGAGGCACGGCGGGTAAAGATCAAGGGTCAACACGGTCCGTCCCTCCAATCCGCAGCCATTACGCGGCGCCGTACGCGGTGTGCGACAGCAAAACGGCGCCCCGCGGCGCCGTTTCAGAAAAATCCATTGCCGGCTCACGTCAGGCGCTGACGTTGCCCTTCTTTTCCTTCTGCTCGGAATAGATGTAGAGCGGCCTGGCGTTGCCTGACACCACCTCTTCCGAAATAACCACTTCGCGCACGCCTTCGAGCGCCGGCAGCTCGAACATGGTGTCGAGCAGAATCGCTTCCATGATCGAACGCAGGCCGCGCGCGCCGGTCTTGCGCTCGATGGCGCGCTTGGCGATCGCCGACAGCGCGTTCTCGTGGAAGGTCAGGTCAACATTCTCCATCTCGAACAGCCGCTGATACTGCTTGACCAGCGCGTTCTTCGGTTCGGTCAGGATCTGGATCAGTGCCGGCTCGTCGAGATCCTCCAGCGTCGCCAAGACAGGCAGACGGCCTACGAACTCGGGAATGAGGCCGAACTTCAACAGATCCTCAGGCTCGACCAGGCGGAAAACATCGCCGGTGCGGCGATCCTCGGGCGAAGCGACGATGGCGCCGAAACCGATCGAGGTCTTCCTGCCGCGATCCGAGATGATCTTGTCCAGGCCGGCAAAAGCGCCGCCGCAGATGAACAGGATGTTGGCGGTGTCGACCTGCAGGAATTCCTGCTGCGGATGCTTCCTGCCGCCCTGCGGCGGCACGGAGGCAACGGTGCCTTCCATGATCTTCAAAAGTGCCTGCTGCACGCCCTCGCCCGAGACGTCGCGGGTGATCGAGGGGTTGTCCGACTTGCGCGAGATCTTGTCGATCTCGTCGATATAGACAATGCCGCGCTGGGCGCGCTCGACATTGTAGTCGGCCGACTGCAACAGCTTCAGGATGATGTTCTCGACGTCCTCGCCGACATAGCCGGCCTCGGTCAGCGTCGTCGCGTCGGCCATGGTGAAGGGAACGTCGATGATGCGGGCCAGCGTCTGCGCCAGCAACGTCTTGCCGCAACCGGTCGGGCCGATCAGCAGGATGTTCGACTTCGCCAGCTCGACGTCGTTGTTCTTGCCGGCATGGGCGAGGCGCTTGTAGTGGTTGTGGACGGCCACCGACAGCACGCGCTTGGCGTAGGGCTGACCGATGACGTAGTCGTCGAGAACCTTGAGGATTTCCTGCGGGGTCGGCACGCCCTCGCGCGACTTCACCATCGAGGTCTTGTTCTCCTCGCGGATGATGTCCATGCACAGTTCGACGCATTCGTCGCAGATGAACACCGTCGGCCCGGCGATCAGCTTGCGCACTTCGTGCTGGCTTTTGCCGCAAAACGAGCAATAAAGCGTGTTCTTGGAATCACCGCTGTTGTTGCCGACCTTGCTCATTTTCCTGTCCTTTCATGGCCGCCCGCCGATGGTCTGGTTGAAAGGGCGCATATTCAATCTATCGCGGGAATCCGCTGCCGCCAGTGCCCCGGCTCCCGCAACGCATTCCGTACGAAACACAAATCGGAAAACGGGGCAATGATTCGAACAACCCCACGCAAAGCTAAGCCGTCGAAAATCAACATAGCCTTAACGTAGGCAATTGCACCCGTCGAGGGAACAGCCAATTGTGGCCGAAATGCCGCAAGCTGCGCCAAAAGCGCGTGATCCCGCCACTCATTGCCACCGCGGGGCCACCGCGGGCCTATAAGGCAATACCTTCGACCGGCTCACGTGACGAAATGACCTTGTCGATGAGGCCGAAATCCCTGGCCTCGTCGGCAGTCATGAAATGGTCACGGTCGAGCGTTTTTTCAATCTCATCGTAGCTCTTGCCGGTGTGCTTGACGTAAACCTCGTTGAGGCGGCGCTTCAGCTTGATGATGTCCTGGGCATGACGCTCGATGTCGGAAGCCTGGCCCTGGAAGCCGCCGGAAGGCTGGTGGACCATGATGCGGGCGTTCGGCGTGGCGAAGCGCATGTCCTTGTGGCCCGCCGTCAAGAGCAGCGAGCCCATCGAGGCGGCCTGACCGATGCAGAGCGTCGACACGGGAGGCTTGATGAACTGCATCGTGTCATAGATCGCCATGCCGGAGGTGACGACGCCGCCGGGCGAGTTGATATAGAGGTTGATTTCCTTCTTCGGATTCTCCGCCTCGAGGAACAGCAGCTGCGCGCAGACCAGCGTCGCCATGCCATCCTCGACCGGGCCGGTGATGAAAATGATGCGCTCCTTGAGGAGCCGCGAGAAAATGTCGTAGGCCCGCTCGCCGCGATTGGTCTGTTCGACCACCATCGGAACGAGGTTCATGTAGGTTTCGACGGGGTTCTTCATGGACTATCCCTTTTTGAGGATGGGATTCCGGCGCCGGAGATTTGCAATCGGGCAGAATCGGTTCTGGATCGTTATTGTGTAAATAGGATGCCGGCTCACCCTAGCGCAAGGCCGCCTCTCCTAGCCATCCGGTTAAGTCGAATCAAGGTTTCCAAACCAGTTTCGCCTGTCGCCGTGCCGGCAGCCCCTCTTCTGCCGTGGGAAGGGGCGCTCATGCTTGGCCGTTGTTTAGCAGTTTCTTAACCGCATCGCTTAACGAAAAGTGGTGAAACCGCTTTTTCCGGCCACGGCTTACCCTACAATTCAACGTTGAACTCGCTTCACGCAGTTCAAACAGGGGGAGTGCGATGATCAAGAAAGTTGCATCCTTGGCCCTTACCAGCATCGCCGTATTCGGCATGGCGTCCGAAACGGCGGCCGGCGGACGCGCGGTCGAATGCTATGAGCAGGTCAATCGGCCGGCCGTCTACGACACCGTCTACGAGGACGTGCTCGTCAGCCCAGCCGGCCAGCAGGTGGAATACGAGGCGCCAATCTACGGGACGCGCGAGCGCGTGGTGCAGATCGCACCGGCGCGCGTCAGCTACGAGATCGTGCCCGCCATCACCCGCACTATCTACCGCACCGTGAGGGTCGATGACGGCGGCTATTCCTGGGAATGGCGCATCATCGATGGCCGCAAGGTGCTGTGCAAGGTCAGGCACAGGGCGCGCTATGAACGCGTGGCCGAAATCGTCGTGGTTGAGCCGGAACGCCGGCGGCGCGTTGTCCTCCCCGCCGAGTACGAGGACGTCGCCGAAGAAGTGCTGGTGCGGCCGGAGCAACGGCGCATCATCGACATTCCGGCGTCTTATCAGACAGTGGCCCGCCGCGTGGTGGTCAGGGAGGGCTCATCCAGCTGGCGCCGCGCGCATATTCCGAGGCATTGCCAGTATTAGCGCTCAGGCCACCTCCGCCCTGAGCCATTTCTTCAGGCCGTCGACATCGCCGTTGCCGACGCAGGCCGCAACCCTTCTGCCGACTGCCGCGCCGAACTTGTAGCCGTGGCCGGAGCAGGCCGAGACGACCAGGCATCTGCCTTTCTGGTGAGCCAGGAATTTCTCGTCGGCGGTGAAGGTGTAGGCGCAGGTGACCACTTCGGTGACCTTGTACTCCTCGATACGGGCAATCGGCGGCGAAAACAGGTTGCGGATCGCCTCGCCTTCGCCCGGCACCGGCTGACGGTTCCAGTCGGCATCGCTGGTCGGCACCCTGTGCAGGCCGGAGCCGAATTTCATGCCGGCCCCGCCCGAGGGCGGGATGGCGTAGCCGTCGACAGTGCCGCCGATGTTGAGGACGACCGGTGCTGCCTGCCAGACCGCTTTCAGGTCCGTCGGCGGTTCGACATAGGCGAGCGCGGTGCGCCAGGTTTTCAGCTCGCCATCCAGCTCCGGGAACAGTTTTAGCACCCAGGCGCCGGCAGCGACGACGATCCGGTCGGCCTGCATCGTTTCGCCGCCCGCCAGCACGACATGCCCGGCCTCGGCGTCGATCTCGACCACCTTGCTGTTTTCGTAGACATTGGCGCCGTTCGCGCGCAGCCACCTGGCGAGGCCGGCAGCGATCTCGCGGCAGTGCAGCGCGCCGCCGTCCGGCGAAAAATACGCATAGCGGAATGAACCAGGTTCTAGGAACGGCCAGCGTTCGACAGCGGCATCCGGCTCGAACAATTCGAACGGGTAGTTCCCGGCTTCCATGCCTTCGCGGTATTCCTCCGCCTCATCTCCCGGCTGGCGCGAAATACAGATGAAGCCGCGCGGATCGAGATGGCTTTCGCCGAGATCGGCCCACATCTCATCCCATGCCTCGTAGGCTTCGGTGATCAGCCGGCCGTAGCCCGTTCCGGCCCGGTAGGCGCGGCGGATGATGCGATGATGATCGCCGGAGGCGGCGAGCGGATTGGGGATCGGTCCCTGCTCGACGATCGAGACGAGGTGACCGGCCTTGGCCAGCGACCACGCCGTCGAAAGCCCGGCAATGCCCGCACCGATCACGATCACATTCATGAAACCGTCCTTCCGCAACCGCTTCGGCGGCTCACCTCACGGGAGGGCCAACATACGGTCTGGCACCAGACTGGCAAGCCGCGCTAATGATCCGGCATGACCGAATTGAAGCCGCCCTACCTTGCCTTTGATCCAGCCACCCGCCGCCTGCGGCTCGGTCCGCACGAGCCGGCGTTCTTCCAGAATCCGTACGAAGCCTACGCCTTCCTGCATGGCGCATCGAACGCCTTCTTCTGGGAGGAGTTTGGTTTCTGGTGCTTTGGCGGCTTCGACGACGTCAACCGGCTGCTGCGCGATCGCCGCTTCGGCCGGCAGAACCCGGCCGGCATTCCGGACAGCCGAGGCATCGGTCAGGACCGCACGCACCTCAGCGCGTTCGACGGCATCGAGGCCAATTCGATGCTGGAGCTGGAGCCGCCTGTCCACACACGGCTCAGAACGCTGGTCAACCGCGCCTTCGTCTCGCGCCAGGTCGAGCGGCTCAGGCCACGTGTCGAGGCGCTGGCCAACGAACTGATCGACCGTTTCGAACCAGGAGGAGTCGACCTGCTGCCGGCATTCGCAGCTCCCTTGCCGATCACCATCATTGCGGAGATGCTCGGCGTGCCGGTCGACATGGGGCCGCAGCTGCTCGACTGGTCGCATCGGATGGTCGCCATGTACATGCATGGCCGCACCCGCGAGACGGAGGACACGGCCAATCGCGCCGCGCGCGACTTTTCCGATTTTCTGCGCGGCTACGTCGCCGAGCGGCGAAAGAGGCCGGGCGAGGATCTTCTGTCGCTGCTGATTGCGGCACAGGAGGACGGCCAGAAACTGTCGGAGGACGAACTGGTGTCCTCGGCCATCCTTTTGCTCAATGCCGGCCATGAAGCAACTGTCCACCAGACCGGCAATGCGGTGCGCTCGATCCTTGCGCAAGGCGGCGACCCGCGCCGCTTCTTCGCCTCACCGGAAGCAACAGCCGCGACGGTCGAAGAGTGCCTGCGCTTCGACGCGCCGCTACACATGTTCACGCGCTACGCCTATCAGGAGGTCGAGGCCGGGCCGGGGATCATCGTCCAGCTGGGCGAGACGATCGGTCTGCTGCTCGGCATGGCCAATCGCGATCCAGTCGCCTTTGCCGAGCCCCTCGCCTTCAGGCCGAACCGCGCCGACCAGAAGAACGTATCGTTCGGCGCCGGCATCCATTTCTGCATCGGCGCGCCGCTCGCCCGGCTCGAACTGCAGGTGTCGCTGAAAACCCTGTTCGACCGGCTACCGCAGTTGCATCTTGCCGAGCAGCCGCGCTTCCGTGACACGTATCATTTCCACGGGCTGGAAACGCTTGCCGTCAGAATCTGAGGACGGCTTCCGACGACAGGCTTTGAAAGCCGGCTCCGGCGAATTCCGGTCAAATAGGTAACATCTCAAGGGTCGCGAGTGCCAAATAATCGCTGATCGAACGATGAAGCTGCCGGAAGCAGGACCTCACACTAACAATCCCGGATGCCTATAGAAATTCGGTCATGAAGCTTGAAGAGAGACGGGATTTGAATCTTTTTGCGTCGTCTCGCGGACGATGTCGAGGAAGGCCTTCAGCACCGGCGAGGGTTGTTCATGCCGGTAGATGATTGAAGTGTCGATAGACAAGGTTCGTCCCTGGATAGGGCGATAAACGACGCCGCTCCGGCGCAAATTTTGCAGACAGGCGGGCAGCAGCGAGACGCCCAGCCCGACGGATACAAGTCCGATGATTGTCTGCTTCGGCGTTGCTTCTCGAACGATCCTCGGGCTGAACCCGGATGAACGGCACAACCCCACGATCTCGTCATAGAGGGATGGATTGATGCTGCGCGGGAACTGAATCAACGCTTCGGAGGCCAAGTCGGCTAGCGCGACCTCTGCTTCCGAGGCCAGTCGATGCGTTTCCGGCAAGGCCACGATCAGGGGTTCGACCAGTATGCTTTCGACCTTCAATGCGTTGTGAACGACGGGAGGATGAACAAAACCGATATCGAGCTGGCGTTCGGCCACAGCCCTGACTTGATTGGGAATGCGTAGGTCGGTCAGGCTCAACTCGACCTCGGGATAGCGCTTGGTGAAGCGTTGGACGACAGAAGGCACCACGCTGTAGATAGCCGCGTCGATGAATCCGACAGCAAGATGGCCGGTTTCGCCACGATCGGCTTTGCGAGCAAGCTCCACCGCCTGCTCTGTCTGCTGAAGCACGGCCCTAACCTCATCAAGGAACACACGCCCCGCCGCAGTCAGTTCGACCTTGCGCTTGGTGCGCTCCAGCAAGCGCACACCCATCGCCTGTTCCAGTTGCTGGATCTGCTTTGTCAGGGGCGGCTGTGAGATATGCAAGCGCGCTGCCGCGCGCCCGAAATGCAGCTCTTCGGCGACGGCCATGAAGGACTGCATCAGCTTGTGGTTCATCTTCAGCCTTTAATTTCCCAAATAGAATTACCCATGGCTCAAACGATATTGGACGGAAAGTATCGGAATCTGCAAAATCCGGAAAGCTGCAAAATCCGGGAGACGCGCTTTGAAAAATTCCGAGATTTCACGCCGCCAGATGCTGAAAGTGCCGCTCATCGGCGCGACGATCGCCGCGACATCTCAATCCGGTCTTGTCTGCGAGGCCCTTGCCCAACCCGTTCCAGCTTCGTCGCCAGCGCCCCCTGGCGCTTTCGCCCACAATGTCGAAGCAGTGGGCTATACCGATCTCGATCATCGCCCAGCCTTCAAAATGGCGATCAGGCAGGTTGGCGAACGTTGGTATCTCTACACTGGGCACTTCTGGCACTCCGGCTGGAGCATCGTGGACGTGACCGACCCGGCCAAGCCCGAGACGGTCAAGTTCGTGCCCTATCTCGGCACGAATACTTGGACTCTACAAATAGATTTGTCCGGCGACACGATGGTGACCGCCCTCGAAAAGCCCTTTGCTAATTTCGGCGGTGACCCCGACGCACCGTTCGGCGAAGGCGTTCTGATCTGGGATATCGCGGACCCCATCAATCCGAAACAACTCAGTCACTACCGCACCGGCGGAAACGGCACGCATCGCAACCTCTATCCCGGTGGACGTTATGTCCACCTTGCCGCCGGCATGCCGGGTTACAGGGGCAACATCTACGTCATCCTCGATATTTCGGATCGCTCGAATCCGCGCGAAGCCGGACGCTGGTGGGTGCCGGGCCAGCACGAGGCCGGCGGCGAGAGCTTTGCGGCTGCGAAGCCCGCCGCCGACCAGGAGACCGCCGATCGCTACCGGTTGCGACTGAAGCCGCAATGCATGTGCGGCGCCTTCTGCGCCAGCACGGGCGAGGATGTCTCGCTGCACGGCCCGCCTTATGTCACTGGCGATCTTGTCTATTTGCCTTATGGTGCGGCCGGAATCGTTGTGCTCGATATTAGCGACGTCTCCCAGCCGAGGCAGGTCGGCGGCCTGAGCTTCAGCCCTCCGTTTCACTCGCGCTTCGGTGTGCATAGCGTGCTGCCGATTCCAGAGCGCGGCATTGCCTTCGCCAATTCGGAGAACGTCACCTATGGACTTGGTCCGATGCATCACGCTTCGATCGTCGATATTTCCGATTCCAGTGAACCCTTTCTGCTGTCGCTGTTGCCCGAACCAGTGCCACCCGAAGGCGCTCCCTATTCGGATTTCACAACTCGTGGCGGCTGGCGCGGACCGCACAACATCAACCACCACCAGCATCATCCCGATGTCCAGAAACAAGGCGATCTGTTCTATATCGCGCACTTCAACGCTGGGCTCAGGGTCTATGACGTCTCGAATACTCGGCTTCCGCGCGAGGTCGGCTACTTCATCCCGCCGGAGCCAGTCCGACGCTACGGCCCTATGCCGGAAGACAAGCTGGTTGTTCAGACCGAGGACGTGGTCGTGGACCGGCGCGGCTTCATTTACATAACTGACAAGAACCAGGGGCTCTGGATTCTCCGCTACACCGGCCCGCGGCCGGAAACGGATCGAACGTGACGGTCACATTCACCCTGAAGTTTCATGGCACCGCGACATGATGAGCCGATACGGATTTTTCCGACACGGACATCGATCGCCTTTTGTAAAGTCCGGCGCGATGCAAGATCAAAGCTTGATTGCATACTCCTTGCGCGTCGTTTCAAGCACTTCCCAGCTTCCTCTAAAGCCCGGCCTGAGCACGAAGCTGTCGCCTGCCCTGACGGTGCGTGCATCGCCGCCGTCTTCGGCGATCACCGAAACCCCTGACAGGATGTGGCAGAACTCCCACTCATCATATTCGATGCGCCATTTGCCTGGCGTCGCTTCCCAGACGCCGGCATAGAGGCCGCCGTCCTGTTCCTCGACATTCCAAGTGCGGAATTTCGGATCGCCCGAAATCAGGCGATCCGGCGCCGGTGCGCCAAGTTCCGGTTCGACGGTGTCGACGCCGACGGAAAGAAATTTCGGCGTGGTCATGGCGATCAAACCTTGGCGAGAGCCTGTTCCAGATCGGCGACGATGTCGTTGACGTCCTCGATGCCGACCGAAAGCCTGACCGTGTCCGGCCCTGCCCCGGCGTTGATCTTCTGCTCGTCGGAAAGCTGGCGATGCGTGGTCGATGCCGGGTGGATGACCAGCGACTTGGTGTCGCCGACATTGGCCAGGTGCGAGAACAATTCGAGCGCCTCGACGAACTTGATGCCCGCGGCATAGCCGCCCTTCAGCCCGAAAGTGAACACCGCGCCGGCGCCGAGCGGCGAGTACTTCTTCTGCAGCGCGTTGTTCTTGTCGCCGGGCAGGCCGGGATAGGACACCCAGGCAACCTTGGGATGGTTGGAAAGCCATCCGGCGACCGCCGCCGCATTGTCGCAGTGACGCTGCATCCTGAGCGGCAAGGTTTCCAGACCGGTCAGGATAAGGAATGCGTTGAACGGCGAAATCGCCGCGCCGATATCGCGCAGCCCGAGCACTCGGGCGGCAATGGCGAAAGCGAAATTGCCGAAGGTTTCGTGCAGGACGAGGCCGCCATATTCGGGGCGCGGCTCCGACAGCATCGGATATTTGCCCGACTTCGACCAGTCGAAGGTGCCGCCGTCGACGATGGCGCCGCCGATCGAGTTGCCGTGGCCGCCGATGAACTTGGTCAGCGAATGCACGACGATGTCGGCGCCATGCTCGATCGGCCGCAGCAGATAAGGCGAGGCCAGCGTGTTGTCGACGATCAGCGGCAGGCCGTGCTTGCGGGCGATGTCGCCGATCTTCTCGATATCGACGAAGACGCCGCCCGGATTGGCCAGGCTTTCGATGAAGATCGCCTTGGTCCTGTCGTCGATCTGGCTCTCGAAGGTCGAGATCTCGTTGGTATCGGCCCAGCGCACCTGCCAGCCGAAATTCTTGAAGGCGTGGCCGAACTGGTTGATCGAGCCGCCGTAAAGCTTTGTCGCTGAAACGAAATTGTCGCCCGGCTGCATCAGATTGTGGAAGACCAGCACCTGCGCGGCATGGCCGGAGGCGACCGCAAGGCCTGCCGTGCCGCCTTCGAGTGCCGCGATGCGCTCTTCCAGCACTGCCTGGGTCGGGTTCATGATGCGGGTGTAGATGTTGCCGAACGCCTTCAGCCCGAACAGCGAGGCGGCATGATCGGCATCGTCGAAGACGAAGGAGGTCGTCTGGTAGATCGGCGTCGCTCGCGCGCCAGTCGCCGGATCCGGCTTGGCGCCGGCATGGACGGCGAGCGTGTTGAAACCGGGCGTGCGGGCCATCGAAAACCTCCCTCAATAGTAAATGGTGAATGGTGAATGGTGAATGGTGAATGGTGAATGGCAAAGTCGGCCAGCCCCACCCTGATTGCAAGCGGCTCATATGCCGCCTTGCCCGCCTTCCAGAAAAATCCTTCTATTCACCATTCACTATTCACTACCTACTTCTGGCGAACGCCGAAGCTCTGGAATCCCGGCCGCATCAGCGGCTTCTTCGACGACAAAACGCCGGAATTGACGCCGGTCCAGCCGATCTCGCCGGACAGCTTGCCATATTCGATCTTGGGGCAACGGTTCATCACCACCTTGATGCCGGCGGCTTCGGCGCGTGCGGCCGCCTCGTCATGGCGTATGCCAAGCTGCATCCAGATGACCTTCGGCAGCGAATCGAGCCGCAACACCTCGTCGACAATGCCCGGCACGGCAGCGGAAGCGCGAAACACGTCGACCATATCGACAGGTCCTGGAACGTCGGCGAGTCTGGCATAGGTCATCTGGCCTAGAATCGCCTTGCCAGCCTGGCCGGGATTGATCGGGAACACCGAAAACCCTTTGCCGAGCAGATATTTCAGCACGAAATAGCTCGGCCGCACATCGTTGGCCGACGCGCCGACCATGGCGATGGTCTTCACCGAATTGAGGATGCCGGCGATATAGGCGTTGTCGTAGGCGTCGTGGTTCATGCCTCGTCATACAGCGCTTCGGAGTGAGGTGCCAACAGCCGCGTCAGTTGCTTGCGATGAGCCAGAGGGGAACCTCGTCAGGCCGGCAGCGAAATCGATCCGTCTTCCGCGATCGGAAAAGCCGGATTGTGCGCCACTTCCCAGACATGGCCGTCCGCATCGGCGAAATAGCCGTACCAGCCACCCCAGAAGGCCCGTTGCGCCGGCTTGACGATACGGCCGCCGGCCTTCTTGGCCAGCGCCAACACTGCATCGACCTCGGCGTCGGAGCGGGTGTTGTAGGCGAGGTAGACGGCCGACGGCGCGTTGCCGAAGGTCACGCCTGAATCCTCCTCGGCGCTTGGGCGCGGAAACAGGGCAAGGATGGCGCCACCCATCTGGAAGAAAGCAACGCCCTCGGTGATCCCGGCATGGCGGGTCAGGCCCATCGCCTCATAAAAGCGCGTGGCGCGCTCGAGATCGTCGGTGGCGATGGTGATGATGGAGATGCGCGGTTCCATATCCGCCTCCTATTCCTCCGGCCATTCCGGCTTGCGCTTGCCGATGAAGGCGCCAATGCCCTCTTCCGCATCGCGCGCCAGCATGTTCTCGACCATGACGCGCCCGGTGTAATCATAGGCCTCGGCCAGCCCCATTTCCGCCTGCTCATAAAAGGCTTCCTTGCCGATCTTGACGACCAGGGAGGATTTGGCAGCAATGGTTTGCGCGTATTTGGTAACAATCTGATTCAGATATTCGCGCGGCACGACGCGGTTGACCAAGCCGAATTCCTTGGCGGTTGCCGCTTCGATCGTTTCGCCGGTCAAAAGCATCTCCATGGCGTGCTTGCGCGAGACATTGCGCGACAGCGCCACCATCGGCGTCGAGCAGAACAGTCCGATATTGACGCCAGGCGTGCAGAAGGTCGCCTCGTGCGAAGCGATGGCGAGGTCGCAGCTGGCGACCAGCTGCAATCCGGCCGCCGTCGCCAGGCCATCGATCTCGGCGATCACCGGCTTGGGATGGCGAACGATCGCCTGCATCAGTGAAGCGCAGGCGGAAAACGTCTTTTCGAAGAAGGCCCTGCCGTGATCGGCATCGGCGCGGTGCGTGCTTAACTCCTTGAGGTCGTGCCCGGCGCAGAACACTTTGCCGGCCGCCCCAAGGACGATGACGCGGACGGACTTGTCGGCCTTGGCGCGGTCGAGTTCCGCCATCAGCGCCGCCATCACTGAAAGCGAAAGAGCATTGGCCGGCGGATTGGCGAGCGTCAGGCGCAACACGCCCTTATCCAGCCGGGCGGCGACCGGCCCTTCAGCAACGGCAGGCTTGATGGCGACGATTTCGGCCATGGGTCATTCCTCCGCGATTCCGGATCGGTGATGGACTAATCTAGTATGCGGGTCTCGCTTCGTCCAACACTCCGCCTCTGCCATAATGAATGGCTGTTGCCAGAAACGGCACGCTGCGCTCAAACAGGAAGGCACAACGAGAGACCGCCATGCCTGCTCAAAGCAATCTCAAGCCGGTGCTGACGGCTGCTGACGTCAACGCGCTTGTGGCGACTGTTTTCCCGCAGCTCAACGACCAGTTCACCTTCTACGAGGCGTTGGAGGTGTTTCCAGGCGGCTGTGTTGTGCGGCTCAATGCTGACGAGCGCCATTTGCGTCCCGGCGGCACCGTATCGGGTTCGGCGCTGTTCACGCTGGCCGACATAGGCGGTTATGTCTGCGTGCTCTCGCATGCCGGACCGGATGCACTTTCGGTCACCACCAGTCTCAACATCAATTTTGTCCGCAAGGCCGAGGCCGGGCCGATCGACGGCCATTGCCGCATCCTCAAGCTCGGCAAGAGCCTGATGGTGTTCGATATCGACATCGTCGCCGGCCCGGAGGGACACACGGTAGCGCACGCAACGGGCACCTATTCGATCCCGCCAAAGCGGATTGGAGATGTGGTAAAATAATACCTTGTGCTCAAATCATTGTTTTTGCTTGATTTTACCCCAGAGATGGCTTTTCACGCGCCTTGACGTAGTCGCCGCTCTCTCCTATAAGCCCTCACGGAACAGCGGCCCGCAAAGGCCGCCGTTTTGTTATTGGCGGCGGGCAAGTGCCTTTCGCCAATCCAAGCAACAAGAAACGCCTTCTTTTGAAGGTCCGAACCGAAAGCAACAATCCATGACAACCTTTTCGCAGAAGCCTGCGGATGTGGTGAAGAAGTGGGTGCTGATCGACGCCGAGGGTCTCGTCGTCGGCCGTCTCGCCACTGTCATCGCCAATCATCTTCGCGGCAAGCACAAGCCCACTTTCACCCCGCATGTCGACGACGGCGACAACGTCATCGTCATCAATGCCGACAAGGTGGTGTTCACCGGCAAGAAGTTCACCGACAAGGTCTATTACTGGCACACCGGTCACCCCGGTGGCGTCAAGGAACGCACCGCGCGGCAGCTGCTCGAGGGCCGCTTTCCCGAGCGTGTCGTTGAGAAGGCCGTCGAACGCATGATCCCGCGCGGCCCGCTCGGCCGTCGCCAGATGAAGAATCTCCGCGTCTATGCAGGCACGGAACATCCGCATGTCGCCCAGCAGCCCGTCGTCCTCGACGTGGCCAAGCTGAACGCCAAGAACAAGAAGGTTTCGTAAGATGGCTGAGCTTTCCTCGCTCGCAGAACTCGGAACTGCCACCGGCAACACCAACACCCAGCCGGCTGCACCCGTCCATGTCCAGAAGCTCGACAAATCGGGCCGCGCCTATGCCACCGGCAAGCGCAAGAACGCCATCGCCCGTGTCTGGGTGAAGCCCGGCTCCGGCAAGATCGTCGTCAACGACAAGGTGTTCGCCGAATATTTCGCGCGCCCGGTTCTGCAGATGATCCTCAACCAGCCGATCATCGCTGCCAACCGCGCCGGCCAGTACGACATCGTTGCCACCGTCATCGGCGGCGGCCTCTCCGGCCAGGCCGGTGCCGTGCGCCACGGCATCTCCAAGGCGCTGACCTATTACGAGCCGGCGCTGCGCGCCGTGCTCAAGAAGGGCGGCTTCCTGACCCGTGACAGCCGCGTGGTCGAGCGCAAGAAGTACGGCAAGGCGAAGGCCCGCCGGAGCTTCCAGTTCTCCAAGCGCTAAGCGCTGCGAAGCTACACAGAGTTCAAAGGCCGCCTTCGGGTGGCCTTTTTCTTTGTGCCGTGCCCGTGATGTCAGAGTTCATCGGCAATGCCTTGATGAAGTCGACGAACGCCCGCAGCGGCGCCGGTACGAGGCGCCGGCCGGGATAGTAGAGGAACGGCCCGGAGAAGCTCTGCCACCAGGGTTCGAGGACGGGTTCGAGTGCACCGCTCTCGAAATGCGGGCGAAGCCAGTCCTCGAACAGCTTCACGATTCCGGTGCCGGCGATCGCTGCATCAACGGCTAAATCGGCTGCTCCGCCGATCCCCACAATCAGTGGCCCCGTCGGATCGACCCGCACCACCTCGTCGTCGCGCTCGAACTCCCATGGCGTTATCGCACCGCTGGGAAAGCGGCCGCGCAGGCAGGCGTGGCCGAGCAGGTCGCGCGGGTGTTGCGGCCGGCCATGACGATCCAGGTAGGCCGGGCTGGCGGCGGTGGCGAAGCGCTGCACGCGCGGCCCGATCGGCACGGCGATCATGTCCTGTTCCAGCCGCTCGTCGTAACGGATGCCGGCATCGCAGCCGGCCGCCAGCACGTCGACAAAGCTCTCCTCGGCGATCACCTCCAGCCGGATACCGGGATAGGCGGCAAGGAACCGCGGCACGATGCTGGGCAGGACCAGTCGCGCCGCGCTGACTGGCACATTGAGGCGCAGCGAGCCGGCCGGCCTGTCGCGAAAGCCGTTCACCACGTCCAGCGCCGACTCCACCTCGGTCAAGGCTGGACCGAGCCGCGCCAGCAAGCCTTGGCCGGCCTCCGTCAGGACGACGCTGCGCGTCGTCCGGTTGAGCAGCCTGACACCGAGCTGCGTCTCCAGGCGGCGCACCGCCTCGCTCAAGCCGGACGCACTGCCGCCGCTGGCGCGTGCCGCATCCCGAAAACCTTTGGCGCGCGCTACGGCCACGAAGGCGTTCAGATCCCCGAGATCAATCTGCATTGTTCGTCATTCCGCACAGCCCGTGCGAATTGTACCCAATTATCGCGAGATCGGACACCGTCTATCTGTGCACCATTCCCTGAAGGAGAAAGACTATGTCCAGCGTCGACCAGTCCGGCACATTCATCCTCGGCGACCGCAAAGTCAGACGGCTCGGCTACGGCGCCATGCAGCTCGCAGGGTCCGGCGTCTTCGGCCCACCAAAGGACCACGATGCGGCATTGGCCGTGCTGCGCGAAGCCGTTGCGCAGGGCGTCAATCACATCGACACCAGCGACTTCTATGGCCCACACGTCACCAATTTGTTGATCCGCGAAGCGCTCGCACCCTATCGCGACGACCTCGTTATCGTCACCAAGATCGGCGCCCGGCGCGGCCGGGACGGAGCATGGCTGCCGGCCTTCTCGGCCGACGAGCTGACCAAGGCGGTGCACGACAATCTGCGCAATCTCGGGCTCGACGTGCTGGAGGTGGTCAACCTTCGAGTCATGTTCGACGCGCATGGCCCCGCCGAAGGGTCGATCGAGGCCCCGCTTGCAACGCTTACCGAGCTTCAGCGACAGGGCCTTGTGCGTCACATCGGGCTGAGCAACGTCACCGCTGCACAAATCGCCGAAGGCCGCAGGATTTGCGAGATCGTCTGCGTGCAGAACCAGTACAATCTGGCGCATCGGGGCGACGATGCGTTGATCGACGATCTGGCCCACGGCGGCATCGCCTATGTGCCGTTCTTCCCGCTTGGCGGCTTCAACCCGCTGCAGTCGTCGACCTTGTCCAAGGTCACCGCACGCCTCGGCGCCACGCGCATGCAGGTCGCGCTCGCCTGGCTGCTTCGCCGCGCGCCCAACATTCTTCTGATCCCCGGCACGTCTTCAGTTGCGCATCTCAGGGAGAACCTCGCCGCAGGCGATCTCGCGCTGCCGGAGGATGCGCTCGAGGCGCTAGAGGGCGTGGCGATGGCCGCTTGACCTGCGCACGAGGCGCGAGGTGCCGCCAGCCGGTGTTGGAGACTAGCGAAGGCGGTGATGAGCCAATCTCCCCCCTCGTGGGGGAGATGTCCGGCAGCGCGACCGCCGCTCCTAGTTAATGCTGGCCGTATTCGCCGGCTCGGCCGGGCCGGCATAGGGCACGCGAAAACCGTTCGCCGCCAGCCAATCGATGGCGGCCTTCGGTTCGTCGGTCTGGATGATGGTGGCGCCGCGCTCGACCCAGAAGCCATAAGTCTCGCGCGGCAGGCTGGCCGCGACCGCCAGCTCGTCGCCGCGGCCACCGGCGAGGAAGCCACCCGGCTTGTTGACGATGGCATAGGTGTCGGCCCAGATGTGCCAGTCACCCCTCACCGCCAGCGCGCGCATGCGCGGGCTGAACAGCGGGCCGCCGGTCTCGGTCAGTGTCTCGGCGCCAGCCCGCCAATTGATCAGTTCGATCGCCCGCACCGGGAACGCCCGGCTGACTTTTTCGGCAAACATGGCGTCGTGAACCGCATCGTCGGCAATGATCGGCATGAACTGGAAGCCGCCGTCGATCGCGTCCATGGCGGCCGCAACCGTGGCGATCCTCTCCGCATCCCACAGGTTCTCCTTGACGATCACCTGTTCGGCCATGCCGAGGTCGCGCGCGACCGCGACCATGCCGGCGAGGCTTTCGGTATCGAGCTTATTGTCGAGATTGATGAGGATCCTGTCCCTGGTCGCCATCAACATTTCGCGCAACGTCGAGACTGTCTCGCCCGTAAAGGCGCCGGTGCCTTCGATCACCAACCGGCACGTCTTGAGTTCGGCCAGCGTGCGCTTGACCACCTCGCCCTTGCAGTTCGTGGTGCGGTCGAGCCAGCTGTCATGCATGACGACGAACTGTCCGTCCTTCGAGCGCCTGATATCGACCTCGACGATTTCGGCGCCCATTGCAATCGACGCCTCGACGGCGGCGATCGAATTTTCGGGATAGAGCGTCTTGCCGGCCTGCATGCCGCCGGCGCGGTGCGCGGCCACCATCACATGGTCGCGCCATTGGTTGGCGTGCTCGAACCGGTCGAGAATCTGCCTGGCGCGCGTTTCGCCTGCCGATGCATGGCCAAGGGAGGCCGCCAGCGCCGCGGAAAGCAGAAGGCTCAGCCAAGTCGTTCGCATGAGACAGGTCGTTCGCATGAGAATCGCTCCGTACCGGATCGACACCCGGTTAAGCGACGCTCGTGACAGCCTAGTGAACGAAGCCGGCTTCGCAAACGCTGGAAAATCAGGTTAATGCCGGCCGAAACGGCCGTAGCGGCTACTTTCGGTTGCTAACTAGGCAATCTCCGGGCCAGCCATGCGGGGCTCTCCTGGCAAGCAAGGATTTGTGACCGGGCCGAATAGCCATGTTCTTCCGAAGGGGTCGCAATTCTGAGAATTATGGCCAATAAGGTTGCGCGTCGACGCACAGGAGATCGCTTCATGCCGCCAAGGACCATCGATCACGCCTTCACCACCCGCTCCAGGACGGGCGCGTCGTTCGAGCCGACCTATGCCGGCGCGCTGTCGTTCATGCGGCGCAAATATTCGAAGGACGTGAAGGGCGCCGATGCGGTGGTGTGGGGCATTCCCTTCGACGCGGCGGTCACCAATCGGCCGGGCGCGCGTTTCGGACCGCAGGCGATTCGCCGCGCGTCGGCCATCCTCGACAACGATCCGCAATATCCGTTTTCGCGCGACCTGTTCGAACAGCTTGCCGTGGTCGATTTTGGCGATTGCCTGCTCGACAGCGGCAATCACCAGAAGACCCCTGCCACGATCGAACGCGAAGCGGCGAGGATCCTGAAATCCGGCGCCTTTCTGCTATCGCTCGGCGGTGACCATTTCGTCACCTGGCCGCTGCTCAAGGCGCATGCCGCCATCTACGGCCCGCTGGCCCTGGTGCAGTTCGACGCTCATCAGGACACCTGGCCCGACGACGGCAAGCGCATCGATCACGGCTCCTTCGTCGGCCGTGCGGTCAAGGAGGGCATCATCGACCCCGACCGGTCGATCCAGATCGGCATCCGCACCCACGCGCCCGATACGTTCGGCATCAAGATCCTGTATGGCCATGAAGTGGAGGAAATGCGGGCGTCCGACATCGCCTATGCCATCGTCGACCGTACGGGCGGCAAGAAGACCTACGTCACTTTCGACATCGATTGCCTGGATCCGGCTTTTGCGCCCGGCACCGGAACGCCGGTAGCGGGAGGCCCGTCTTCGGCAAAGATCCTGTCGGTGCTGCGCCAGATCAACCAGGTCGATATCGTCGGCGCCGACGTCGTCGAGGTTGCGCCAGCCTATGATCACGCCGATATAACGGCAATTGCCGGCTCGATGGTGGCCATGCACTATCTCGGGCTGCTGGCGGAACGAAAGGCCCGGCTCGAGGAAATGAACCAGGGCAATCACAGCGTTGCCGGATTGAATCAGGCAAGCGGCATATAGCTAACAGGAATTTTGGCAGGCAATGAAACCGAAAATCTTCATCGACGGCGAGCACGGCACCACCGGTCTGCAGATCAGGGCGCTGCTTGCCGAGCGCGGCGACCTGGAAATCATCTCCATCCCGACTGAGCGCCGCAAGGAAACGGCAGCGCGCGCCGAGTTCCTCAATGCCGCCGATGTCGCGATCCTCTGCCTACCGGACGCGGCAGCCAAGGAAAGCGTTTCGCTGATCGCCAATGACACCACCAAGGTGATCGACGCCTCGACGGCACATCGCGTCGCCGAGGGCTGGGAATATGGTTTCGCCGAAATGGACAAGGACCAGGCGAAGAAGATCGCTTCGGCGAAGCGCGTCGCCAATCCGGGCTGCTGGCCGCAAGGACCGATCGCGACGCTGCGGCCGCTGGTTGCGGCGGGGCTGTTGCCAGCCGATTTTCCGGTCACCGTCAACGGCATTTCTGGCTATTCCGGCGGCGGCCGGCCGATGATCGAGGATTATGTCGCCAAGGGCGAGGATGCGTCGGAATTCCTGCCCTACGGGCTGACGCTGCAGCACAAGCACGTGCCGGAGCTCAGGACCTATGCCAGGCTTTCGCAGGATCCGATCATGCAGCCGGCGGTCGGCAATTTCGCGCAAGGCATGATCACGGTAGTGCCGCTGCAACTCGGCGGTCTCGACCATGTACCGACCGGCGCTGAGCTTCACGCGGCGATCGCCGACCATTTTGCTTCCATTGATCGTGGCGTGGTCGAGGTGGCGCCGTATCTGCATCAGGAACGCATGCCTGACATCGATCCGGAGATCTACAACGGCACCAACCGGATGAAGCTCTATGTCTTTGCCAATGACGACAGGGCGCAGGCGCTGCTGCTTGCCGTCTACGACAATCTCGGCAAGGGTGCCTCGGGTGCAGCCGTGCAGAACATGGATCTGATGCTCGGCCTCTGAATGGATGCGCCGGCATTTCCGAAGCGCTGGAAGGTCGGCGCGCCCGAACTCATCGCCGAAACCTTCAGCAGCCGCATCTGGAAGGTTGCTCGCGAGGACGACTCACCGGCAATCGTCAAGGATCTAAAGCCTTTCGACGATGTCGAGGACGAGTTGCGTGGCGAGCATTTCCTCGCCTGGCGACGCGGCGAAGGCGCGGTGCGGCTGCTCGGCCGCGACGGCCACCGCATGCTGCTCGAATACGCCGGCGACAGGATGCTGTCACACCATCTTGCCGAACAAGGCGACAATGCCGCCACCGCGATCGCGGCCGAGGTAATGGCAAGACTGGTCTCGCCGTCGAAGCACCCTGCCCCGCCGGATCTCCAGCCGTTGCGGACCCGGTTCTCCAGCCTGTTCAAAAAGGCCAAGGCCGATCGCGCCGCCGGCGAAAAGAGCCTGTATGTCGAAGCAGCCGAAATCGCGGAACGGCTGCTGTCCAATCCGCATGACGTGCGGCCGCTGCATGGCGACCTGCACCACGACAACGTCATGCACGGTCCGCGCGGCTGGCTGGCGATCGACCCGAAGGGCGTTCTCGGCGACCCCGGCTTCGACGCGGCCAACATGTTCTACAACCCACTCGACCGAGACGATCTTTGCCTCGATACGCGGCGGATCGGCCATATGGCGCAAGTCTTTGCCGCAACGCTCGGCCAGTCGCCGCCCGCGATACTGGACCACGCCATCGCCTATGGCTGCCTGTCGGCTGCATGGCATCATGAAGATCGCAATGCGGTCGACGAGGACCGCGAGCTGGCGATCGCCATGGCGATCCGGACGGTGCGGCTCAGCCTCTGAGAGCAATCTCGTGGGGCAGCGGATAAGCGCCCTTGGTGCCGCGCCCGTGCGCGGCGGCAAAACCCAGCAGGAACAGCGCGAATGCCTGATGCGTCAGGGCCATGTGCAGCGGCACATGCATCAATAGGGTGCCGATGCCGATCGACGCCTGCACCACGACAATCAGGAACAGCAGCGTCGCGCGTCGGGCATGCGTCGTGCCCGGCAGACGCCGGCGTGTCGCAATCATGTGCCAGAGCGCGACCGCGAAGATCGTGTAGGCGCCGACCCGGTGGATGAACTGCACCGTCTTCGGGTTTTCGAAGAAATTGCGCCATGCCGGCTCGAGCAGCAGCAGGTCGCCGGGGACCAGTTTGCCGTCCATCAGCGGCCAGGTGTTGTAGCTCAAGCCGGCATCGAGCCCTGCGACCAGCCCGCCGAGATAGATCTGGACCAGCGCCAGCAGCACCAGAAAGCCGGCCAGACGTTGCGTCGATCGGTCGGCGGCCGGTTCGGAGTGTGGGGCCAGTCCGCGCGCGACCACCATGGTCGCCGTGAAGATCAGCGCCGCCAGCGTCAGATGCGTCGCCAGCCGGTATTGGCTGACCGAAACCCGGTCGGCCAACCCGGACGCCACCATCCACCAGCCTATCGCGCCCTGCAGGGCGCCGAGAAGGAGGATGCCCGACAATTTCGTGCCGAGGCCGCGCTCGATGCGGCGCGTCGCCCAGAAGAACAGCAACGGCAGGGCGAAGACCACGCCGACACTACGCGCCAGGATGCGGTGCACCCACTCCCACCAGAAGATCGACTTGAACGCCTCGATGCTCATGCCCTTGTTGAGTTCGGCATATTGCGGGATCTGCTGGTAGCGCAGGAACTCCTCCTGCCACTCGGCATCATTGAGTGGCGGGATGACGCCGTGAATCGGCTGCCATTCGGTGATCGACAGGCCCGAATCGGTGAGCCTCGTAGCGCCGCCGACCACCACCAGCGCAAACAGCACGAGGAGGACGACATAGAGCCAACCACGTACCAGCGCGCGGTTGCGAAGGTCGCGATCGCGGGCTGCGAAAGGCACAGCATCGGATATGGCAGCAGCCATGGCTTTGTCCCGGCAGTTGAAGTCGCGGATTGGTGAACCATCGCAACCCGGCTTGCAAGACCGGACAGCGCGGCACGCCGTCGCGCCGTTTCTGGCGGGTTGCGCGTATTGGCTGTTCGGCTTAAGCGATAGCGATCAACGAGATCGCGTTATGCCCATTCGCCTGAAAAAGCTGATCGGAAGCTTCCTGCTGGTACTGCTGGTCGTCGTCTATGCGATGGTCGCCTCGATCGTGGCAGTCGCCCAATTGTCACAGTCCGGGCCGCTGGCGCACTTCATCTTCTTCCTGCTGAGCGGGCTTTTGTGGGTGCTGCCGGCGATGGGCATCATCAAATGGCTGATCCTGGAGCCGCGGCCGAAGGGCCGAGGCAACAGTTAGATCGTCACCACCGTCTTGCCGGCATTGGCCAGCGGCGTCGTCACGCCCGACAACATTGTTCGGATGTGGGCGACGCTCTGATAGCGGCCATTGACCGAAATGCGCGGCAGGGCATGCAGGAACCCGGCATGCTCGGCGCGGAGTATGCCGTGGCGGGTCGTCACGGCCGAGGCATAGCCGGCATCGCGGACAAGGCCCACTTCGCGACGGCCGACGGCGCTGGCATAACCGTAGGGATAGGCGAAATGGCGCGGCTCCTCGCCGAGTTCGGCCTGCAATATGCGCTTGACGTCGCCGATCTCATGCCGCGCGTCGCTCTCGGAAAGCCGCTTCAGATTGCAATGATTGACGCTATGCGCTCCGATCGTCACCAGCGGGCGCGCGGCCATGGTGCGGAGCTCGTCCCAGTTCATCAGCGTGTTCGGGCGCGAACCGCCCAACTCGATGCCGTTCGAACGCGCCAGATCGCGCAATACCGCACGCTGGTCCTGCTCGCGCACCTTCAGCGTCAGATGAGCGTGCAGGCGCGCATTGGCCTGGACCTTTTTTCCTGGGTTCGAGCAATCGATCGTCACCGGGCCGTCCGGCGTCGTCAGCGTCAGGCGATCGCGCGCATTGACGATGTCCTCGACCACGTCCCACCACAAATCGGCAGCGCCATCAATCAGTCCCGGCGCGACGTAGATGGTGATCGGCGCGCCGTGCTTCTCCAGCACGGGCAGCGCCTCGGTCATGTTGTCTCGATAGGCGTCGTCGGCGGTGATCGTCGCGAACTGGCCGTCCTTGTCGCCAGCCTTGATGCGCTCGATTGCCTCGTCCAGAGTAACGAACGTGTAGCCGTTCGCCTTCATGTCGGCGATCACGATGTCGAGGAACCCAGGCGCGATGTTCAAGTGGCGGTTGACGCCGTTCGGCTTTTCCGGCGTCGCGGTGACCCGATGCAGCATCAGGATGGCGCCAAGGCCGCCGATGAACGGCTTGGCCAGCGGCGCAAGACCGGAATAGCGGGCGAGATTGAGCGCCAGTTTGCGGATTGCCTCGCCCCCGTCGATCATTCATTCACCTTTTGCGCCTAAGCTCATCAAGCATGGAATGCGCCTGCGCGGACCCCCAATCGCGACGAATACGCCCTAAGGATTGAGGTATGGTTGACGCCACCGCGTCATTTGACGGCAATCGGCTGGCAAGCAGCGAGGCGTCGCCGTGTGCCTTGCCGGCCGGCAAAGCCGGCCTGTCGACCTCGGTTGCCGATAGTGCGGCGCTGGCGGCGTACGCCGAATTCTGCCGTTCGGCGCTTTTTGCCCCGGCGCAGAGCGCAGGCTGGATCCTGAACTGGGCCGCACATACCGGCGCCGACGTTGTCGTTGCGACGCTGCGCGCCGACGACAGGCCGGTTTTCTCGCTGGCGCTGGAGGTCACCCGCAGCGGAGCATTCCGCGTTGCGCGCTTCATGGGCGGGCGCCATGCCAACGGCAATTTTGCCGCTGCCGACCTGCAATGGCTGGCGAATGCCGATATCGCGGCGATCCGTTCGATGCTGGCCGCGATTGCCAAGGCGCGGCGCGACATCGATCTTGTCGCGCTAGAGCGGCTGCTGCCTGATCTCGACGGCGTTGCCAACCCGCTCTCCGCCTTGCCGCATTTTTCGAGCCCAAATCTGTCGCTGGCCGCCGGTCTTGTCGGAGGGTTTGATGCACTGCTCACCCGCGTGAGCGGCAAGCGCAGGCGCAAGAAGCATCGCTCGCAGGCGCGCAAGTTCGAGGCCGTCGGCAGCTATCGTCGCATCGAGGCGAGGACTGCGGACGAGGTGAACAGGCTGCTCGACGCCTTTTTCGAGATGAAGGAATTCCGCTTCCGCAAGATGGGCATCGTCAATGTTTTCGGTGAAGCGGAGGTGCGCGCTTTTTTCCGCTCGCTGTTTGCCGAAGCGCTTCAAGAGGAAAACCCGTGCTTCGTGCTGCATGGGCTGGAAGTCGCCGGCAAGCTTCGTGCGGTCACCGGGTCGAGCCGCTCGGGCAAGCGGCTGATCTGCGAATTCGGGGCGATCGCCGAGGACGACCTCGCACACACCAGCCCCGGCGACTTCCTGTTCTTCGAGAACATCCAGGAAGCCTGCGAGACGGGTTTTGAAATCTATGATTTCTCAGTCGGCGACGAACCCTATAAGCGATTGTGGTGCGATGTCGAAACGCAGCATTTCGAGGTGCTGGTTCCGCTGACGCTGAAGGGCCGCGCGCTGGCGCTTGCGCTCAGGCACGGCGCAAGCCTGAAAGCATTCATCAAGCACAGCCCAATGGTCTGGAAGCTGACCAAGCTGCTGCGCCGCAAGGCTGTGGGACAGACAGCACCGGCCGCAGGCGAAGACGACAGCTGATTTCGATTTGAGAAAACTGCCTCAGGCGGCCGAGCGCCGCCCCGGCATTGGCCCCGGCGCCACATGGCCGATTGGCGTGACCAGCGTCAGGTCGGGATAGCCGCTCTCGATGAGCGCGACTGCGGCTTGCGTCACCTCGTCGTCCGGCTCCAGCATGGAGAGCAGCACCTCGGTGCCCTCGCCCACTAGGCGGCTGATGCCTTGCGCGTCCGCTGGCCCGCATTCGACAACGACCAGGTCATAGGCGGTGGTCAGCGACTGCATGATGATCGGCAGCCGGTCGGCGGCGCGCATGGCACGGACCGGATCGGCTGTGCCGACGGGAATCACGTGGCAGTCCGAATAGAGATCGGGGTGGATCACATCGCTGAACTGCGCTTGCGAGGCGAGCAGATCGGTGATGCCCGGAAACAGCCCGCTGTCCAGCATCGGCCGCGAGGCAGCACCCGAAGCGGTGAGATCAAGCAGCAGCACGCGTAGCCCGGCGTCAGAGACTGCGCGCGCCACCAGCACCGCCGAGGCAGCCGCCTCATCGCCTTCCGGCGACACGAATATGGCGCGGGCGGCACCGGTGGCGATCAGTTTTTCCGCGGCCTTGTCGATGTCGACCTCACCGAGGGTGGAACGTGCCGGTTCAATGTCTGCAGCAGCCATCTCAGAGTACTCCGGTTCGATTTTCTCGGCAGCCGCTTCCGCCACCGCGACGGGTTCCGGCTCCAGTTTGGTTTCAGTGACACTGTTGTCGGACTCACCGAGCCGGTCGATCACGGCGACTGCCGGTTCGGGCCGGGCAACCGGCGGGCCGGGCTCGGCCACTACGCGTTCGGCCTGGACAGCCGGCATCGCAACCTGCTCGATGCGTTCGAAATGGGCACCGGCGGCCGGACGCATGGCGCGGCCGGAAAACAGTTCCTGCAGCAACGTGACGATCGCCATGAGGAGCAACGAGCCGACAAAGGCCGCACCGACAATCGGACCAATCTTGGGGAAATAGGGTTCGGTCGGCGCCCGGGCCTCCGAAAATAGGCGAGCGTCGACAGGCAGGTAGTTACGATCCTTGCGTGCGGCCGCCTGGAGATAGCTGGACGAGTAGAGATCGAGTTGCTGGCGCTTGGTCGCGGCATCGCGCTGCAGGGCATCGAGTTCCACCTGCTCTTCGCCGGCGCGGGCGGACGCCGCCTTCAGGGTGTTGACGTCGGCCACGAGTTGAGCCTCTCGTGCCTTCGCCGTCTCGGCCTGCGCCATCAGACCCTTCATGATCTTTTCCGCTTCGTTGCGGATCTGGTGGTCGAGATCGGCGAGCTGCGACTTCAGCGCACGGATGCGCGGATGATTGTCGAGCAAGGTGGTGGAAAGGTCGGCGATGTTGTTCTTGAGTTCGACTTGCCGCTCGCGCAGGCGCTGGATCAGGTCGGAAGACAACACCTCTGGAACGGCATCCAGCGAGCCGCCATTGCGCAACGCCCTGCGCACACTGTCGGCGGTCGCTTCCGCCGAAGCGCGGTTGGCGCGTACCCGTGACAGTTCGCTCGACAATTCGGACAGCTGCTGGGTGGCAAGCACCGAATTGTTGCCGCCCATCAAAAGATCGGACTGCGCACGGAATGCGGCAACCTTGGCCTCCGCCTCCTTCACCCGGTTCTGCAGGTCCGCGATTTCCGGCGCCAGAAAGTCGGTGGCGGCGGAATTCGATTCGAGCTTGGCGTTGCCCTTGGAGGCGATATAGGCGTTTGCGATGGCGTTCGGGATTGCGGCGGCAAGCTGTGGATCCTCTGACGAGAACTCGATAGCGATCGCGCGGGTTTTTTCAACGCCATAGACGTTGAGCTTGTCATGCATTGCGTCCAGCACGCGCTCTTCCAGCGGAATCTCGAAGGGATCGCTTTTCAAGCCAACGAGGACAAGGGTGCGGCTCAGCGCCGACATCTTCAGCGCCTCGTCGAATTCGGGCAATTTCGCGAGGTTGAGCTTCGCCGCCACCTGTTTGAGGATGTCAGGGGACGAAATGATCTGGACCTCGGTGGCCACAGCCTCTTCGTCGGGAATCGACCGCTCGTTGCCGTTGGCACCGGCTGGCCGCGTGAACTCCGATTCTCGAGGCCCGATCTCCAGCTTGGCTGCCGCCTTGTATTCGGGCGTTGCAAGCCAGGCGAGCGCAAAGGCCAGGCCGGTTACAGCCAGCGCGACGACAAGGATGCGCAGCCAGTTTCGCGCCAGGCTGGCGAAAAGCTGCCTGAGATCGACGTCGACATCTGCGGCCGCGGATTGAACGGACATGCATCCCTGCTCCGGTACTGAGTCAGCATGCACCATAAACAACTATGGTAACTCAGCCGTTAATAACGCGGTAAGCACCTGTTAGGCTCTGCTAACAAGCCGCAAACAAGAGGCTGAAAACCATCTGCATTTGTCGATCGGGCCCGCATCGGCCGCGCGCCTTTACCGGCCATTAACCCTAACAGGATGATAACCGAGCTCGATCGTTAAGGTTTGCCGCAGAGTCGCCGGCTATTCAAAGGTACGTGTCCGCTCATGAAAAGCACTGCTCCCCTTTTCCGCGCGCTGCTTGCCGTATCGATGCTTTCGGGCTGCTCAAGCTACCGGCCGACGCCGGCCGCCTTCCATGAAGTGCTCGACCAGCCCTATCGCCTCGGTGCCGGCGACCGCGTCCGCGTCACCGTGTTCGAGCAGGAAGGATTGACCAACACCTACAGCGTCGACCAATCCGGCTATCTCTCGCTGCCGCTCGTCGGCAACGTGCCGGCGCGCGGCCACACCGCCCAGCAACTCGAGGGCGAGATCGCCGAGAAACTGCGCCAGGGCTATTTGCGCGATCCTGACGTTTCGGTCGAAATCGATCGCTACCGGCCGATCTTCGTCATGGGTGAAGTGGGCGCGGCGGGCCAATATTCCTACGTTCCGGGCCTGACCGTGCAGAAAGCCATCGCCATCGCCGGCGGCTTCACGCCACGCGCCAACCAGGAAAGCGTCGACATTACCCGCGACATCAACGGCAAGGTTATAACCGGACGCGTGGTGACCTCCGACCCGCTGTTGCCCGGCGACACAGTCTATGTTCGCGAACGCCTGTTTTGATGTGCTGACCAAGTGGCGGACACACTCAGGATCGTCCACTGCTTTCGCTCACCCGTCGGAGGCATCTTCCGGCATGTGCGCGACCTGACCGAGGCTCAGGTCGCCGCCGGCCATGCCGTCGGCATCGTCTGCGATTCGACGACTGGCGGCGATTTCGAGGAACGGCTGTTCGAACAGATGAAAGGCAGCCTGGCGCTCGGCATTCATCGCACACCGATGCAGCGGCATGTCGGGCCAGGCGATCTCGCTTCGGCCCGACGCACCTATAGGATCATAAAAGAATTGCGGCCGGACGTGCTGCACGGGCATGGCGCCAAAGGTGGCGCCTATGCCCGTCTGTTCGGCTCATTGTTGCGGGTATCCAGGTCTCGCGTAGCCCGCCTTTATTCGCCGCATGGCGGCTCACTGCACTATGACGAAACCACGGCGATGGGGAAGCTGTTCTTCGCGCTCGAACGCTTCATGGCTCGCTTCACCGATTGCCTGCTATTTGTTTCCGATTATGAGCGGCGGACTTATCGCAGGAAGGTCGGCGAGCCGCCCATTCCGAACGCTCTCGTACACAACGGCCTGCGCGCCGCCGAGTTCGAGCCGGTGCAGACCGAGCACAATGCCGTCGACCTCCTCTATATCGGCATGATGCGCGACCTCAAGGGCCCGGACATCTTCATCGATGCGCTGGGGCGAGCCGCAACACGGCTCGGTCGCCCATTGAAAGCGCTGATGGTCGGCGACGGCGACGACCTGCCGCGCTATCGCGCCAAGGTAGATCAGCTCGGCCTCGAGGTCAGCTTCCTGCCGCCGATGCCAGCCAGGCTCGCCTTCACGCTGGCCAAGCTGGTCGTCGTTCCCTCGCGCGCGGAAGCCATGCCTTATATCGTTCTGGAAACGCTTGCCGCCGGCAAGCCGCTAATCGCGACGTCGGTCGGGGGCATACCGGAAATCTTCGACACCGGCTCCCCTGCCCTGATCCGGCCCGACCCGCGCGAACTTGGCGACAAGATAAGCGCCGCTCTGGCCGATCTCGACGCCTACAAAGGCCTGATGCCCGGTGCCGCCGACCTCAAGGCACGGTTCGGCGCGGATGTAATGGCCGCCGAAATCGAAAAGGCCTATTTCGCCGCGCTCAAACAGTAGAGCAACTGATATCCACTCGGCTGCAAAAGGCCCCCGGTGAAAGCGTCTCCAAAGCCATCTGTTGTTTCAAGGGTTTCTTAGCTCTCTTTTGCTATTCACCTGAGGGAAACCTACGGACGCCCCATGAACGAAATCGACCCCGCGCGCCGTTTTTCGCTAGACGCGGTGCGCAAATTCGACGCCCCTGCCGAGAACAACACGGCCGGCGGCATGAACGACGTTGCCCGCCAGGTCGCCTCGCAATACCGGCGCGATACGATGTCGCCGATCATGGTCAGCGGCGTCCTGCGCATGGCGGAATTCGCGCTGCTGTTGGTGTCGGGTCTTGCCGTCTATTTCTACTATGTCGGCTTTTTCAGCTATCTTGCCTGGCAATACTCGCTGACGATCGCCGCCACCTCGTTCCTCGCGGTCGTTTTGCTCGACGTCACCGACTGCTACCAGATCGTCGCGCTGATGCGGCCGATCGCCAATTTCGGCCGCCTCCTGCTGGTCTGGGCTGGAACCTTCGCCTTGATGGCGCTCACCGCCTTCACCATGAAAATGTCGGAAGACTATTCGCGCCTGCTCTTCGGCACGTGGTTCGTTATTGGCTTCGTGCTGATCCTGGGTCTCCGGCTGGTGATGTCGAAGCTGATCCGGCGCTGGGCGCGCGACGGGCGGATGGAGCGCCGCGCCGTCATCGTCGGCGGCGGCAAGGCGGCGGAGGTGCTGATCCGCTCGGTCGAAAAGCAGCCCTACAACGACATCCGCATCTGCGGCATCTTCGACGATCGTGGTGACAAGCGTTCGCCGCCGGTTGTCGCCGGCTATCCCAAGCTCGGCACGATTTCCGAGCTCATTGAATTTGCCCGCATCGCACGCATCGACATGCTGATCGTTTCGCTGCCGCTGACCGCCGAATCGCGCGTGCTGCAACTGTTGAAGAAGCTGTGGGTGCTGCCGGTCGACATCCGGCTGTCGGCGCATTCGAATGCGCTGCAGTTCAGGCCGCGCGCCTATTCCTACATCGGCTCGGTGCCGATGCTCGATATCTTCGACAAGCCTATCAACGACTGGGATTCGGTCGCGAAACGCGCCTTTGACATCGTCTTTTCGATCATCGGCATCATCGTGTTCTCGCCGGTGATGCTGGCGACCGCGATCGCGATCAAACTCGACAGCAAGGGCCCGGTGCTGTTCCACCAGAAGCGGCACGGCTTCAACAACGAAATCATCGACGTCTATAAGTTCCGTTCGATGTACACCGACAAGGCGGACCCGACGGCGAAGCAGACCGTGACCAAGAACGATCCGCGCGTCACCCGCGTCGGCCGCTTCATCCGCAAGACCTCGATCGACGAATTGCCGCAGTTCTTCAATTCGCTGTTCGGTTCACTGTCGCTGGTCGGGCCGCGCCCGCACGCCATTGCCGCGCAGTCGCACAACCTTCTCTACAATGAGGTGGTCGACGGCTATTTCGCCCGACACAAGGTCAAGCCCGGCGTGACCGGCTGGGCTCAGATCAATGGCTGGCGCGGCGAGATGGACACCAACGAGAAGATCCGCATGCGCACGGAATACGACCTCTATTACATCGAGAACTGGTCGCTGTTGTTCGACCTGAGAATCCTGTTCCTGACGCCGATCCGCCTGCTCAACACGGAAAATGCGTATTGAGCGCGACGGCCTACGAATTGCCGGCGGCGGCGGTCAACGCCAAGCTCATTGCGCTGATTGCGTCAGGGGCAGTTTTCCTCGGCGTCTTCCTGTCCGGTTTCGTCATTGCCGAGCCGGCGCCATACGACCTCTATATGATCGGGCTGATCGTGGTGTGGCCCTTGTTCGGCCTGCGCATCCAGCGCGCGGCGGTGCCACTTCTGGTGCTGCCGGTAATCATGAACATCGGCGGAATGATCTCGATGACGCAGATGTCGGACCTCGCCGGCACGCCGCTCTATCTCGCCGTCTCGCTGTTCCTGACCCTCACCGCGGTTTTCTTCGCTTCCGTAACGGCCGTCCAGCCCAGTCTCTACCGCGTGATCTTCGTCGCTTATGTCGTGTCGGCAGTGCTGACTTCGCTGGTCGGCATAGCCGGCTATTTCCATGCCTTTCCAGGAGCGGAGATCTTCACCAAATACGACCGTGCCGCCGGCGCCTTCCAGGACCCGAACGTGTTCGGGCCGTTCCTGGTGCTGCCGGGCATCTACCTGCTCTATCTGCTGCTTACCGGCTCGATCGTGCGCATGCCTCTATTGGCGGTGCCGCTGCTGATCATCACCGCCGGCATCTTCTTTTCCTTTTCGCGCGGCGCCTGGGGCATGTTCGCAGTTTCGGCGATCCTGCTGACCGGGGCCTTGTTCCTGCAGAGTGCCAGCGGCAAATTCCGGCTGCGCGTTGTCGTCATGACCATCGCCGCCGTCGGACTGCTGGTCATTGCGATGATCGTCATCCTGCAACTGCCGGGCGTGGCGGAGATGTTCTCGAATCGCGCGCAACTCGAACAAAGCTACGACACCGCCCGCCTCGGCCGCTTCGCCCGCTACACGATCGGCTTTCAGATGGCGCTGGAGCATCCGTTCGGCATCGGCCCGCTCGTCTTCGGCAAGATGTTCGGCGAGGACACACACGACATCTGGTTGAAGATGCTGATGGATTACGGCTGGCTCGGCTTCGTGTCGTTCCTGACGCTGACGTGCTGGACGATCGCCGCCGGCTTCCGCATTCTGCTGCGCGACCGGCCCTGGCAGCCTTATCTACTATGCGCCTATGTCGCCTTCATCGGCAATATCGGGCTCGGCACCTTCATCGACATCGACCACTGGCGCCATGTCTACCTGCTGCTCGGCCTGATCTGGGGCGCCATCGCGCTCGAATACCGCCATCAGTGGCAGTTTCGGGCGGCGCGGCGCCCGCAACCTCCGTTGCTGTTGCTTCAGGCCGGACAGCAGCCGAATTCGGTTGACCGGACCCAGTCTATCACGATACATCGCGACCGGTCCGGAGTGTAGCGCAGCCCGGTAGCGCACTTGACTGGGGGTCAAGGGGTCGTCGGTTCGAATCCGGCCACTCCGACCATTAAATCCAAAGGCTTAGCCAGTTCCCCCAACTGGCCATACAGAATAGCCGCATTGCAGCCAGCGCAACACGATTTCGACCAAGGGCTTCGCTCGCCAGGTCAATGTGGAATAGCCCAAACCAGCATGCAAAAAGCTCGCGCCTTCCGGGAGAAGGACGCGAGCAGATCGGTGCAACCCGATCTGGCAGCAATTCTTATGAGGAGGGACTTGCTGCGTTGAGATGAACCGTCGCGCCAGCCGGGTTGTTCCATCGAGCAAATAAAAACCCGCCGCACATGAAGTACGGCGGGGCCGATCAAGCGCTGTTGCACCAGGCGGGGGACTCGGGTGGGCGGGCTTGCCAGGTGCGCGCGGATCAAGTCGACATTAGGCGCATGAGCGGTAGCGCGTCCACCAACCGGCGGTTGGAACGAACTGGTTCAACGCCGGCGGCCGGCTTGGCCTGAAACTTTTTCAGGGCGGCAGCGACGGGGTCAGGAAAGTCGAGCAAGCGCAACGTGCCCGGCCCTCGTTGCTTGCGGGAATGCCGGAAGGATCAATGGCAGCAAGCATGAAGAACCCAACCTGGATCCTGGCGGCCTGGGAACGAAACGTGGCAGCTCACCCCGCCGGTTTCCGTGAGGACGCGAGCGCATCGTCCGCTACCGCGATTGGCGGCTGAACGCAAACAAGCCCGCCGCTTTTTCGGCACGGCGGGCTTCAGGCAGAAAATCAATCGTAGATCTTAACAATTTTGCGGGTACCTGGATCAACCAGGACGGTTCGTCCCTCGACGACTACATAGCGGTACTGAACGTCCGGCACTTCGTAAAGCTCGACTGTGTCGGGCAGAGCGGTGCCAATGTTGAGCTCAACACCGGGAAGGCTCAGGGATGCTACCGGCTTCTTCTTTACATACTCCCGGATCACCGTGTCTTGCTCAGGCTGAATGATGACGTCCTGAGCAGCGGCGGTTCCGATACCTACGAAAAGAAAGATTCCTGTCGCAGCAGATAAAAGTTGCTTTCCCATATAGCAATCCTCCAGCGAGGCAACCTTCCGCTACGGTGCTTGATGCTTCCGTGCGGGGCTACTTACCTAAACGAGCCGAAAGACTTGTTGTTCCGCTGGCGGTGGGCGAACTCCGGTGCCATGGCCATGAGGCCGCCTACAAACAAGCACCTGCTCAAGGCTTAGTTTCTTCCCGGGGAGGAGCTTTTGGGTCAGGACAATCAGGATAGGGCAATTCTTCACACGGAGAGGGCCTGTCGCCAACGCTGCCATAATGTTCCACGAGTTTTGCGAAACCGTAGGCGAAGGCGAAAAGAAGCATTAGGACAACCGCTATACGGACGGCCATACCGTATTGTAGCAGGATCCTCCCATTGGAGCGCGGGCGGCGTTTTTAATACGTTCGAATGTTGAGTTCGAAAAAGGTTGGCTCTAGTTGAATTGCCGTCGTCCGCAGTTGTAAGGGCGAGCGGACGCTTCGAAGATGACACGCCCTTTCGGCCTTTTCGGGAGAGATGCAATGTCGCTTCAAGGAGCTACCTGTCCTGCCGAGCTGACCATGTTGGCCAAAGCACTTGATGCCCGATGCCGTGAACTAGGCCTCGCTGACGGCGATCCAGGCAGAGAAGTGCTCGGCCGCAGGGTGATGGATTTGTTCGAAAGCGGTCAGCTCAGCGCCGAAGATTTGAGACTGGCTCTGAGCGGCGAGATTTTTTACGCCAAAAATCCTCCGGCCGGAGGCAGTGGGTTTTGATACGGCAAGCGGCTATCCGCGCAACCATTTGAATTATTGGTCCAGCGTAGGCTTCCGTGCACGCAAGGGCGCGCGTGAACAAATGTGATTTTGCGGTCGGTGCCAGACGGGCTAATCTTCCCAACGAATATCCAATGAAAGAGGAGAATGATCATGAAGACATTCCTCGCAACAGCCGCCGCACTGACCCTGTCCATATCCGCTGCCTCTGCGGATTGCCCCGCGCATTCAAAGGTCCAGGCATCGGTCGACACGCAGACGAGGACAGCGAGCGTCGAGAAGGCCGATATGTCGACAGCCGCGGACGCTCAGACGATCAAGAAAGAAGAGCCACAGAAGACCGACTAGCGGTAACGCTCACCGGATCCCACGACCCGGATAAAGGGCTACTGGCAGACATCCACCCACTCGGCGTCGACGAGTTCGGCCATGCGTTCCGGGCTGAGCCGGACGGCGGCGTTCGTCGCGCCTGCGGCGGGGACGACCTCGTCAAAGGCGCGCAGCGAGACGTCGCAGTACACCGGGAGCGGTGCCGGTAGGCCGAACGGGCACACCCCACCGACGGGATGACCGGTCGCGGCGAGCACCTGCTCGGCATCCAGCATTCGCGCCTTGCCGCCGAACCGGTCCTTGAATTTGCGATTGTCCAGCCTGGAGATGCCGCTGGCCACGATCAGCATCGTCTGGTCGCCGGCGCGCAGGCAGATCGTCTTGGCAATCTGCGCCGGCGCTACGCCATGCGCTTCGGCAGCCAGAGGCACCGTCGCCGAGCTGGCTTGCGTAACGATGACGTCGATTTCGGGCGCGTGGGCGACGAAGAAAGCGCGAACGGATTCGAGGCTCATCTCCGGCGATTTCCGTCTCGCGTCGCCGTGGCGGCCGGCAAGTCCGCTACGTGGCTGGAAAACGAAGCTCGCCAGGGCAACCCATGGCGAGCTCGTCGAATAAACGCATGGCACGCCGCTACGACACGGACCGCCTTTTCGCAGGCAACACGGCTTCGTCGAACAGAGCGCTTTCCGGAAGCTGAAGCGCGGAGGCAATACGCCGACGTTTCGAAGGATCGGCATCCTTGCCGCTTTCGATGTCGGCAATCTCATAGGCTGCCAGCCCGCACGCCAGGGACAGCTCTTCGATGCTGTATCCACGGGCTTCCCGGGCGGTTCGGACGGCACTGCGTTCAGGCGTAACCGCGCTCGCCGCCAATTCGGAGTAAGGTTCGCGTTTTGCTATTTGGGGCATTGGCAACTCCGTGGGATGAAAGAGTTAGATCAAATCATGTTGTTGCCTGAGACGATCGGGAGAATGCCCGCTCGCCGGTGATTTGCCAAGCATCAAAGATAGCGTCACGGCATCGTGAACCGACGCCGGAATGAATGGCGGATGCCGGCGCGCTCATATCTGGCTTGATCGTCGGCAGACACAGTTCGGAAACAAAATTCTACAGGCCGGAAAAACTGCCGAAAAACTCCAAGGCGATAGTCCTGACCGCAGTGCTCGAGTCACCGACCTGAATCGGTGACGCTCAAATTCGCCCTGCGCAAAAAGGAAACGATGTCATGAAGAAGTCTCTTCTCTCCGCCCTTGGACTTGCAATCGCACTTGCCCTTTCGATGCCGATCATCGGCGCGAGCAGCGCGAGTGCAGCGACGATGCACACCACCGTCAAGAAGCATCACCGCCATCACTACCATCACCGCGTCCACCACTATCGCCATCATCACAAGAAGGTCGTGGCGAAGAAGTACTGAAAACGCCTTGGGACAGACAGCCGGCAAGCAGGCGTTCTTGGTCTTTGATCAAGGGCGGCCAGCTTGCCGGGTTTGCCGCGTCGACGAAATGGCGGCGGTCCCGCTGACCACCGCATTTCCTCTACCTTGAACGCGCTCGCGGCGCTTTTTGCTGCCGGCCACCGAGGAAGAGACTGGCGACCAGCCCGACCAGAACCAGCCCGACAGCGGCCGCCGTCGCCGGGTGATCACGGGCGGTCTTCTCGATCGCCCGACCTTGCCTTCTGATTGCCGGCAAGGTGTCGCCGAGACGCTCGGCGATATCCGAATAATAGTCCGACGCGGTATCGCGACCGTCTTCGTAATAGGCGCCGCCCCGCTTCAACACGGCTTTCTTCAAAGTGGCCAGTTCCCTGGTCAGGGCGGCGACCTGCTTGTTCAGATCGGTCTCGGAGATGCTCGAAAGCGATGCCATGACGTGGTTCCTTCATCTGCAGAAGGAAGCCTAACGCATGACCCTGAAGACCGTTCCGGTCAGTCCCGGCGGGCTCTAGCGAACCTGATCGAGCAGGCGCTTGCATTCCAGCAGGTCGAACAGCGCCTCCTGCAGCAATGCGCGATTGTCACGGGAAAGTTTTGACGTGTCCGGTGGAACCGGGCCTTCCTCGTCGGTCTTGCCGATGCCGAAAAAACGACGGCTGGGTTTCACCCTCGGTTGGCCGACCAGCATCTCGTCGTCCGGGCCGCGCGGCTGCGCCGCTTGCGTCAGCGGTACCGCGTCAGCCTGCCGGCGCTGCGAGATCGCCTCGACCGCCGCCATGTCGCCATTGCCGACGGCGATCAAAAACTGGTTGCCGTTCTCGCGCAACAGCTTCTGTACGCCCTTGATCGTATAGCCCTGATCGTAGAGCATGTGGCGAATGCCCTTGATCAGCTCGACGTCCTGCGGCCGGTAGTAGCGGCGGCCGCCGCCGCGCTTCATCGGCTTGATCTGGTTGAAACGCGTCTCCCAGAAGCGCAGCACGTGCTGCGGCAAATCCAGATCCTCCGCGACCTCGCTGATGGTGCGGAAAGCATCGGGGCTCTTGTCCATGGGCGAATCCTCACGCTAGAGCATGATCGCGAAAGGCGGGGACCGGTTTTTGGGCAACATCACGGTAAAACAAAGAGAGCAGCTTTTCCGTCCACCGGGGCGGATCACACCCAAATACCGATCCGGCCTGCCGAATCGCATCTTATTTCAGCGGTTTATGAAACAATATTCAAGCCCGGCGTAAAAGCAGGCTTCGTTTTTCAACCGAAGCCTGAAGCATGGATTCTCGGCAAGGGAGATCGGGAATCTACTTGCTGCCCTTGGCCTTGCTGTTTTGATGGGAGCGCAGGATGCGGTTCTTCAGCACGTTCGATGACTTGAAGGTCATCACCCGGCGCGGCAGGATCGGCACTTCCTCACCGGTCTTGGGATTGCGCCCGATGCGTTCGTTCTTGGAACGGACATGGAAGGTCGCGAAGGACGACAGTTTCACCGTCTCACCGCGAACGATCGCCTCGCAGATCTCATTCAGCACCGCCTCGACAAGCTCGGCCGATTCAGTACGCGACAGCCCAACCTTGCGGTAAACGGCTTCGGCGAGGTCGGCGCGCGTAAGTGTCTTTCCCCCCATACGAACCGTCCCATCAGCTCAAAAAATAAAATCGATACAAGCAACGGCAGAACCTAAGTAATTGATCCGTCAAGGTCAAGGACCCGAACCCGTTAGTTCGGCACTTACCAACGCAGCAGGACGGCGCCCCAGGTGAAGCCGCCGCCCATCGCCTCAAGCAGCACCAGGTCACCCTTTTTGATGCGGCCGTCGGCGACGGCCGCGGATAGTGCCAGCGGCACGGAAGCAGCCGATGTGTTACCGTGCAAATCGACGGTCACCACCACCTTCCGCTCCTCTATCCCGAGCTTTTTGGCCGAAGCATCAATAATTCGTTTATTGGCTTGATGCGGCACGAACCAGTCGAGATCAGCGGCGCTGATGCCGGCCTGTGCGAACGTCGCCTCGATGACGTCGGTGATCATGCCGACCGCATGCTTGAACACTTCGCGGCCTTCCATCCTGAGGTGCCCGACCGTTCCGGTAGTCGACGGCCCACCGTCGACAAAAAGCTTGTCCTTGTGGATGCCGTCGGAGCGCAGGCTGGCCGCCAGAACGCCTCGGTCGGCGATGCCGCCTGCCCCCGTGCCTGCTTCCAGCACTATCGCGCCGGCGCCGTCGCCGAACAAAACGCAGGTCGAGCGGTCGTTCCAGTCGAGAATGCGCGAAAACGTTTCCGAGCCGATCACCAGCACCCGTCTGGCCAAGCCGCCGCGGATATAGAGGTCGGCGGTCGTCACCGCATAGACAAAACCCGAGCAGACCGCCTGCAGGTCGAAGGCAAAACCGTGGTGCATGCCGAGCCGGTTCTGGATCTCGACTGCGGTCGCGGGAAAGGTGTTGTTGGGCGTCGAGGTCGCCAACACGATCAGGTCGATGTCGTCAGCCGTCAGGCCGGCGCTGTCGAGGGCTGCGCGCGCTGCCGCCTCACCCAGAGAGGCCGTCGTCTCGTCGTCGGCCGCAATGTGGCGCTGGCGAATACCGGTACGCTGGACGATCCATTCGTCCGAGGTCTCGACCATGCCTTCAAAATCGGCATTCTTCATAATGCGGCGGGGCAGCGCGGCGCCCGTGCCGCGCACGACTGATCTGATCAATGCTCTTTCCTATTCCTTTGCGCCGATGACGACGTCGGATTTCCGGATTGTCTGGGCATTCGGATTGCGGGCATGGAACAGGTCGAGATCGGCCTCGATGCGGTCAAGCAGATTGTTGCGCACCATGTCGTAGCCGAGCTCGATCGCCGCAGCGAAGCCATCCGAATCAGCCCCGCCATGGCTTTTCACCACGATGCCGTTCAATCCCAGGAAGACGCCGCCATTGGAGCGGCCGACATCCATCTTCTCGCGCAGGCGATCGAAGGCGGTCTTGGCGAAGATATAGCCGATCCTGGCCATCAGTGTCCGGTTCATCGCGGCGCGCAGGTAGCCGGCGATCTGCCTGACCGTGCCTTCCGCCGTCTTGAGCGCGATATTGCCGGCAAATCCTTCGGTAACGACGACGTCGACACTGCCCTTGCCGATGTCGTCACCCTCGACAAAGCCATGGTAGTTCATCGAGGCCATGTTGGCCTCGCGCAGCATACGGCCTGCTTCCTTGACCTCCTCCTGACCCTTGATCTCCTCGACGCCGACATTGAGCAGGCCGACGCTCGGCCGTTCGATGCCGAAAACCGAGCGCGCCATGCCGGTACCCAGAATGGCAAAATCAACCAGTTGATGCGCATCCGCACCGATGGTTGCGCCGACGTCCAGCACCACGCTTTCGCCGCGCAATGTCGGCCAGAGCGCCGCAATCGCCGGGCGGTCGATGGTCGCCATGGTGCGAAGGCAGAATCTGGACATCGCCATCAGTGCGCCGGTATTGCCAGCCGAGATGCAGGCGTCCGCCGTGCCTGCCTTGACCGCTTCGACGGCTTTCCACATCGATGACTTCCAGCGGCCATGGCGCAGTGCCTGGCTCGGCTTGTCGTCCATCCGGACTGCGATCTCGCAGTGGATGAACTCGCTCACCTCCGCTAGCTTGGGGAATTTGGCGAGTTCAGGCCTTACCGCTTCTTCGCGCCCATAGATGACGAAGCGTATGTCCGGACGGCGGGTGGCGACAGTCATGAGCGCCGGGATGACCACGCTTGGCCCGTGATCGCCGCCCATGGCATCGATGGAAATCCTGATCACGCGGTGTTCATCTCACGGTTGCTTGGCCAGCGGGCTTGCCAAGGTACGGGGCTCGCGAAGGTTCGGAAAATAACGGTTTTGGGCTGCCGCACAACCAACTTTTCTCAAATTGGGTCAGCCATCAGGATTTTCCCAGCAGTGATCTGAGCTTTTGCTGGAATTCATTCTCCACAGGCTCGGCATCGCCGGCGGCCTCCAGCGACACACCCGGCTTGCGCGGATAGGGATCGATCGCCAAGCCAAAGAACTGTTCGGCAAGCGCCCCGACGTCGATCGCGTCGCCGGAAAAGGTTTCCGGGCTGTCCGGCCCTTCGGCGTCGAGCAGGATCTCACCGCCACCGTCGAAACCTTGCCGCCCGAGCTTGGATTGTTCCGGCAGGAACAGCGCCTCGACCGGCTCGTCGATATGCGCCTCGACCGGGTCGAGAGTGACGATGCAGGCCTGCGTTATATCGGCCTCGACATGGCCGCTGACTTTCACCCCATTGCGCTTCCACGGCTCGATCAGAAGTTCGGCGCGATAGTTCTCGACCGAAAGCAACTCATGCTCGACGGCCAGTATGGCGCGCTGCCCGGCGTCGGCATCGATCACCACCGGCAGCCCTTTTTGCGGCATCCGGGCGACATTTGCCAGGAATGACACTGGGCTGTGGGTATCAGGATGTTTCATCTTCGCCTCCACTTCGCCGCCTTCATTCGGCCTGCCTTCGCTCAGAGTTGGCCACTGGAAATGCCACCGTGCCGGAAACGATCGATTCGGTCGGCTGTTGCGTGAGTTGCCTTGATGCATCGGCGGCATAGAGTGCCAGTTGCGACGCTTGCGGCCAGGCGCCGGCATCCGGCCTGACATTGCGGGAAAGGGCGGCGGCAAGCGCATCATGGTCATTTCGTTTCAGCGCATCGTCATAGGCGGCGGTACGGCCATAGAACATCTTCGCCAGTTTCCGCATTCGCTTCGGCACGCCGACGTCGCCAATGCCCAATTCCCGCAACGAATGTTCGACATCCATGAAGAACTCGTCGATCAGCACCTGCGCAACCTCTGCCGCAGCACCGCCCTCGCCGCGCAACCGGTGCTGGAACAGGAACATGTGCAACGACAGCATCTCGAAGCGGCCGAGCGGCGTGTCCGGCACGTTCCAGGCGGAATAAAACACCGGTTGCCGCGCCGCCGCCACGATTTGTGCGTAAAGCGCCTCGGTGATGGCGCGGTTGGCGTGACGTTCGCGGCCAAAGAGGCGCTGGAACATTTGAGGGTGGTCTCCCGGGACCGTTTGTTGAAGTGGCCTTGTTGCATCGGCAAGCAAGCTGGTTTACCGGTTTTGCGGCCCAGCGCAAGTTGCGGCCAGCTTATGGAGTTGTAGTTGCGCGCGCTGAAATTCAAGTCGACTTTCCTGCCTAGGCCCGCCGGTGCGGTTTCGCTGCTGGTGATCGCTGCGGCGCTTTCCGCCTGCAATTCGTCCAAGATGATCGGCGATCTCAATCCGAGCGAGACGCTGACGCAGGGCTACGTCATCGACCAGCAGGCGATCGACCTGGTGCCGGTCGGCTCGAGCCGCGAACAGGTGCTGCTGGCGCTCGGCACTCCCTCGACGAAGGCGACCTTCGACAACGAGGCCTTTTATTACATTTCGCAGACGCGCAAGCGATATGTCGCCTTCGACAAGCCGCGGCTAGTCGACCAGCATGTGCTGGCGGTCTATTTTGGCGATGACGGGCGCGTCACCCAGATCGCCAATTACGGCCTGAAGGACGGCAAGGTGTTTGACTTCATCTCGCGCACCACGCCGACCGGCGGCAAGGACCAGAACTTCCTCAGCCAGATCATCAGTGGCGCCAGCAAGCTGACGCCTGGTGTTCCGGGCGCCAGCGGCGGCAGTACGCTCGGCGGCACCTGATCCACTCGACGGTGTCGGCTTCTTTTCTTTTCGCTTCCCTGTAAGCGGCGGCACATCTCAGGCAATGAAAACCCGCGGGAGCGATCCCGCGGGTTTTTGTCTTGAGCCGTGGCGACCGAGCTTAGCCGTGCGCGAGCACGGCCAATAGCAGCAGCGCGACGATGTTCGTGATCTTGATCGCCGGGTTGACCGCCGGCCCAGCAGTATCCTTATAGGGATCGCCGACCGTGTCGCCGGTCACAGAGGCCTTGTGTGCTTCGGAGCCCTTGAGGTGCTTGAGGCCGTCCTTGTCGACGAAACCATCTTCGAACGACTTCTTGGCGTTGTCCCAGGCACCGCCGCCGGAGGTCATCGAGATGGCAACGAAAAGGCCGTTGACGATGACGCCGAGCAGCGAGGCGCCGAGCGCGGCAAAGGCGGATGCCTTCGAACCGGAGATCAGGAGGACACCGAAATAGACCACCAGCGGCGCCAGCACCGGCAGCAGTGATGGAACGATCATCTCCCGGATCGCTGCCTTGGTCAGAAGGTCGACGGCGCGCGCATAGTTCGGCTTCGAGGTGCCGGCCATGATGCCCGGATCCTCGCGGAACTGCTTGCGCACCTCCTCGACGATAGCACCGGCGGCGCGGCCGACGGCGGTCATGGCGATGCCGCCGAACAGATACGGGATCAGGCCGCCGAAGATCAGGCCGGCGACGACATAAGGATTGGAGAGGTCGAAGGAGACGTCGCCCATGCCCTGGAAGTAGGGGTATTTGTCGCTATTGGCGGCAAAGAACTTCAGGTCGTTAGAGTAGGCCGCAAACAGCACCAGCGCGCCGAGGCCGGCCGACCCGATGGCGTAGCCCTTGGTTACCGCTTTGGTGGTGTTGCCGACAGCGTCGAGCGCGTCGGTGGACTGGCGCACTTCCTTGGGCAGGCCGGCCATTTCGGCAATGCCGCCGGCATTGTCGGTGACTGGGCCGAAGGCATCGAGCGCGACGATCATGCCGGCGAGGCCAAGCATCGTCGTCACCGCGATCGCCGTGCCGTAGAGGCCGGCGAGCTGGTATGTCGAGATGATGCCGCCGACGATGACGATCGCCGGCAACGCCGTCGCTTCGAGCGAGACCGCCAGGCCCTGGATGACGTTGGTGCCGTGACCGGTGACCGAGGCCTGGGCGATGGAGTTCACCGGACGCTTGTTGGTGCCGGTATAATATTCGGTGATCACCACGATGAGGCCTGTCACCACAAGGCCGACCAGGCCGCAGATGAACAGGTTCGTGCCGGTGATGGCCATGCCGGCGACGGTGCCGATCTCACCCCAGCCGATGCATGCCGAAGTGGCGACGGCAAGGCCGACAATTGACAGCAGGCCGGTGACGATCAGGCCCTTGTAGAGAGCGCCCATGATCGAGCCGCTGGAACCGAGCTTGACGAAGAAGGTGCCGGCGATCGAGGTGAGAATGCAGGCGCCGCAGATGGCCAGCGGATAGAGCATGGTCGCGCCGAGAACGGCGGTGCCACCGAAAAAGATGGCGGCAAGGACCATGGTGGCGACCACGGTCACCGCATAGGTCTCGAACAGATCGGCGGCCATGCCGGCGCAATCGCCGACATTGTCGCCGACATTGTCGGCGATGGTGGCCGGATTGCGTGGATCGTCTTCGGGAATGCCGGCTTCAACCTTGCCGACGAGATCGCCGCCGACGTCGGCGCCCTTGGTGAAGATGCCGCCGCCGAGACGAGCGAAGATCGAAATCAGCGAGGCGCCGAAGCCAAGCGAAACCAACGAGTCGATGACGACACGGTCATCGGGCTGAAGGCCCATGAACTGGGTGAGGATCAGGTAATAGATCGATACGCCAAGCAGGGCCAGGCCAGCAACCAGCATGCCAGTGATGGCGCCCGACTTGAAGGCGATCTCGAGGCCGGCAGCGAGGCTGTTGGACGCCGCCTGCGCGGTGCGCACATTGGCGCGCACCGAGACGTGCATACCGATGAAGCCAGCGGCGCCCGATAGAACGGCGCCGATCAGGAAGCCGATGGCGGCGGTGATCGAAAGCAGCCACCAGGCGAGCAGCAGGACCACGACGCCGACGATGGCGATGGTGGTGTACTGACGCGCCAGATAGGCTTGCGCGCCTTCGCGGATGGCCGCGGAAATTTCCTGCATGCGTGCATTGCCCTGATCGGCCGCGAGGACCGAACGTGTCGCCCAGATGGCGTAAAGGACTGAAAGCAGACCGCAGGCGATGACAGCTGAAAGTATGGTCATTGCCGAATTTTCCTCGATTGGTGGCCCAAAAGAACCCCTCCCCGGGCCGTTGAGACAGGGGACGAATTTTCCGCAACCGGAATCCGTCCCTTCGCAGCGGCTTATGCGAAACAGGGCTCGGAACGTCAAGATATTGTTCGGTTTTTGTCCGGTTTTCGCTCAAAAGATCCCGGGTTTCATCCAAAAGGCTGGACGGCAGCGCGCCTGTCGACACTGCCATCCGATTAGATCGATTGAAATCGGCGAACGGCCGTCAAACTTTGCGCGGGTCGCCGTCCGGCTGGACGACGAAGATCAGCACCACCAGCATTGTCATGTAGAATTTGAACGCCGCCTCCTGACCATTCCATGTCGAAGACTGCCACATGGCAAACCACTCGCCGCCAACGACCATGAAGCCGAAATACCAAACGAGGAAACCCATGGTGGCGGCTATGATGGCGAACTTCTTGGCATCGTTGAATGCCTGTCCGCTGGCGTTGCGCGCCTGCCAGAGTCGCCAGGCGGCGACTAGGTAGAGCAAGCAGGTCAGCGCCTCGCCAATGATGATCAGCCAGTAGCCCGCCGTCCACAGCGACGGGTTGGTGATCGAGCGGTACATCAGGGCGTCGCCGGGAAAGGTCGTGTCCATGCTCAGCACATGCTGGACAAAGGCGAAGTTTGAGCCGTAATCGGTGATGTTGCCGAAGGCGACAAGGAAGGCGAAAGCCGCCAGACACAAACACATGACGATCTTGGAGAAACGCGCGGTCATGGCAAGAACTCCTGCTGAAAGATCGGGGCATCGCACTCATCAATCGCCGAGTCCCGAAGATCGCGCATCGGGGGGACCAGTGATCATAGTGCTCACGACTGTCGCGAGACATTATGCCGGGAAGCAAGACATTGCCGCGATTCTCGAAACCCTCGATCTCGACAGCTATTGCGCGGTGGGCGACTTAGTCTCTGTGGTTAGAGCCGGCACACAGCACGATTTCGCCATCATCCGCCGCCGCTGGATCGCCAGCGAGACGCGCACCACGCTTGAACTGACGCTCGATCATCCGGCGCGTTCGAGTGGCCGTTGAAAGAAGCGAACTTTGCCCCGAGGGGCTACTCCACCTCGCGCCCCATGCGCCGGCCCGTGTAGCGCTCGATCGCCGACAGCCCGTCATAGATCAGCACGGCAAGGGCGGCGACGATCAGGCCGCCCTGCAGGATGAAGGCGAGGTTGTTCGACAGCAGGCCGGCGATGATCACCTCGCCCAATGTCCTCGCCGCCACTGTCGAGCCGATGGTCGCGGTGGCGAGGCTGATCACCACCGACAGCCGGATACCGCCGAGGATGATCGGCGCGCTGAGCGGCAGTTCGACCTTGACCAGCCTTTGCCAGCCGGTCATGCCGGCGCCACGCGCCGCCTCGACGACATTGGCCGGCAGCGTCGTCAGGCCGGTCAGCGCGTTCTCGAAGATCGGCAGCAGGCCATAGAGAAACAACGCAATCAGCGTCGGCTTTTCGCCGAAGCCGACGGCCGGCACGGCAAGCGCCAGCACCGCCACCGGCGGAAAGGTCTGGCCGATATTGACCAGGCTGCGCGACAGCGGCAGGAATTCGGCGCCGGCTGGCCTGGTGACCAGAATGGCGAGCGCGACCGCAACGATCGTCGCGGCAACCGTTGCGATCAGGACGGTCTGCAGATGCAGCAGCGTCAACGTCAAAAGGCTGCCCTGATTGTAGATTACCGGCGCGTTGTTCTCTGTCAGCGGCTTCAGCAGCGGTTCGAACCAGCCGGGATTGGTGACGAAGGCAATAAGCAGCACCACCAGGGCAAGCCTGAGCAGTGATGGAAGCCAGGCTTTCATGCCGGCCTCGCCGCGCGTTTAACCAGTCCATCCACAGTGATGCGGCCAAGCGATTTGCCATCAGTATCTTTCACCGGCAGTGCCGGGCGGCCCGACCACAGGAGTTCGGCCAACGCGTCGCGTTGGCTGGCATCACCGGGGATCGCCTCGCCTTCGGCCGTGCCTTTTTCCACCGCGTCGCGCACCCGGCCAAGCGATAACAGCCGGAACGGTTTTTCGCTGGCGCCAACCAGGGTCTCGACAAACGCGCTGGCCGGTTTCGCCAGTATCTCGGCCGGCGCGGCATATTGCACTACTTTGCCGCCGTCCATCACCGCGATCTTGTCGCCCATGTGAACGGCCTCTTCCATGTCATGGGTGACTAGGATGATGGTGGTGCCGAAGCGCTTCTGGATCGCCAGCAGATCCTCCTGCGCCTTGTTGCGGATGATTGGATCGAGCGCGCCGAACGGCTCATCCATCAACAGCACGTTGGGTTCCGCGGCAAGCGCCCGGGCGACGCCGACGCGCTGCTGCTGGCCGCCGGAAAGCTCATGCGGATAGCGTGGCCCGTAGGCTTGCGGGTCGAGCTGATATAGCGTCATCAGCTCGTCGACGCGGGCTTTGATGCGGTTGGCGTCCCAGCCGAGCAATACCGGCACAGTGGCGATGTTCTGTGCCACCGTGCGATGCGGAAACAGACCGTGGCCCTGGATGGCATAGCCGATGCTGCGACGCAGCTCATAATCAGGCACCGAGCGGTTGTCGACGCCGTCGAGCTTGATCACGCCCGATGTCGGCTCGACCAGCCGGTTGATCATGCGAAGCAGCGTCGTCTTGCCGGAGCCGGAGGTGCCGACGATGACGGCGATGCTGCGCGGATCGATTACTATCGACACGTCGTCGACCACTGTCGTCTCGCCGTAGCGCTTGGTGATGCCTTCGATCTCGATCATGCCGTTTAAACCCTGCGCTTGCTGGCGCTCATTTCGATCACTGCATCGAGGATGATGGCGGCGGCAAAGGCCAGCGCCACCGTCGGCACGGCACCGAGCAGCACCAGGTCCATCGCCGTCTGGCCGACCCCCTGGAATACGAATACGCCAAAGCCGCCGCCGCCGATCAGCGCGGCAATGGTGGCGAGGCCGATATTCTGCACCAGCACGATGCGAATGCCGGTGAGGATCACCGGGAAAGCCAGCGGAAACTCGACGCCGAACAGCCGCTGGCGGTCGGTCATGCCCATGCCGCGCGCTGCGTCGTTGGCGGCACGCGGCACACCGGCAAGGCCGACCACGGTGTTGGCCACCACCGGCAGCAGTGAATAGAGGAACAGGGCGACGAAAGCCGGCGCCGTGCCGATGCCGCGAATGCCGAGCGCGGCAGCACCCGGCACATGCGAAGCGACCCAGCCGAGCGGTGCGATCAAGAGGCCGAACAGCGCGATCGAAGGAATGGTCTGAATGATGTTCAGCACGTTGAGCACGCCGGCCCGCAATTTCTCGACGCGGTGGCAGAGGATGCCGAGCGGCAGGCCGATAATCACTGCTGCCGCCAGCGAACCCAGCGCCAGCGTCACGTGCTTGGAGCCTTCCGCCCAAAAACTATCGGCGCGATTGAAATATTCCTTGAGGATCGACAGGCTGTTCCAGCTCCCCGAGACCAGCAGCAGGCCGATCGCCGCTGCGGCGACAACAAGCACGCCGACCCGTGCCTGCGGCGACAGGTTCAGCCTTGTAAGCACGTCGGCGAGCAGAAGCGTGAAGGCGAAGATAAACAGCCAGAAGCCCGAAGCCGGCGAGATACGGGCGAAGGTGTTGCCGGCGGGCGTCAGGAAGCTGCCGGCAACGCCGATCAGCAGCGCCAGCGCCGCAAGTGCAACCACACTGGCGGCGAGGCGCAGAGCAAGCGGCGTTTTCAGCAATGCAATGAGCGCCGCTGCGACAACAATCGCCATCAATAGCGGACCGACCGCCGCAGGCAAAGATTCGAGGATCGAGCGCACCTCGCCGGGTACGATGCGATTGGCGCGGAACGTGGCGAATGGTGCCGCAAAAGCCGCATAGGCTGATATCGCCGCGATAACCACGCCGAGCTTGTCAAACCGGATGCGCACGCCCTCCCCCATCGGCCGATCCGCGCACCTCGAAAGCGGCGCGCCGGAATCGCCTTACTTGAGGAAGCCGTTCTTTTTCAAAAAGTCTTCGGCGACGCCCTTGACCGGTTCGCCGCCAACCTGGACGCGGCCATTCAACTCCTGCAGCGTGACGAGATCGAGCTTGGCGAAGACCGGCTTCAGCAGCGTCTCGATTTCCGGGTGCTCCTTCAGCACCGCCTCGCGGATGATCGGCGCCGGCTGGTAGACCGGCTGCACACCCTTGTCGTCCTCAAGCACGACGAGGCCGGAGGGCGCGATGCCGCCGTCGGTGCCGTAGACCATGGCCGCGTTGGCGCCGTTGGTCTGGTTGGCCGCAGCGGCAATGGTCGCCGCCGTATCGCCGCCCGACAGCGTGATCAACTGGTCCGGCTTCAGCGTAAAGCCATAGGTCTTCTGGAAAGCGGGCAGCGCGGCCGCCGAATTGACGAACTCGGCGGACGCCGCCAGCACCACCTTGCCGCCGCCCGAGACATATTTGCCGAAGTCGGAAAGGGTGACGAGCTTGTTGGTATCGGCGACCTCCTTACCCAGGGCGATCGCCCAGGTGTTGTTAGCCGGTGACGGGGACAGCCAGACGATCTTGTTGGCGTCGTAATCGAGCTTCTTGGCAGTCTCGTAGGCCTTAGCGGCATCCTTCCACACCGGATCGTCGGCCTTCTCGAAGAAGAATGCGGCGTTGCCGGTGTATTCCGGATAGATGTCGATCTCGCCGGCCGTAATTGCCTTGCGTACCACAGGCGTGCCGCCGAGTTGGATGCGGTCGGTGGTCTGGATATTATTGGCGTTCAGCACCAGCTGGATGATGTTGCCGAGCACGCCGCCCTCGGTGTCGATCTTCGACGACACCACCACCTGGGCACTCGCCGAGGCCACCGTGATGCCGAGCGCCAGCACGGTGCCGGCCAGAACCTTGATTGAAAACATCTCACAAATCCCTTGCTGTGAACCGGAATATGGCTGCCGCATATGAGCATGGCTTCGATGCCCCGTCGGGGTACACGGTTTCATAAGAAGGGTGATGGACGCAATAATTTTGTTCGGATTTGGGTGAATCCGCTGTTGTCTCGTCCGACAGCGTGGCGTCAGCTGGCCGCACGCAAGCCCGTCATCTTCAACACGCCCAGTGCCACGAAGCACAGCGCGACGACCGGAAAAATCATCCAGTTCAGCATCTCCCAGCCCCAGGCATTGTAGACCGCGCCCGACATCAGCGAGGCGAAGGCGACGGAGCCGAACAGGACGAAATCGTGGAACCCCTGGACCTTGCCTTTTTCGGATGGCTGGTAGCTGTCAGCCACCATGGCGGTGGCGCCGATGAAGCTGAAGTTCCAGCCGAGGCCGAGCAGGATCAGCGTTGTCCAGAACTGCCACACTGCCAACCCCGACAGCGCGACTATACCGCAGCCAATGAGCAGCACCAGGCCGATGGCCACGATCCGCTCCGCGCCAAAACGATAAATCAGCGACCCCGTGAAGAAGCTCGGCGCGAACATCGCCATCACATGCCAGGAAATGCCGAGCGTGGCGTCGTCGGTCGAAAGGCCGCAGCCGACCATGGCCAGCGGCGCGCCGGTCATGACGAAGCTCATCAGCGCGTAGCTGCCGATGGCGCAAAACAGCGCCGCGACGAAGCGCGGCCTGGTGACGATTTCTAAGAGCGGCCGGGCGTCGCTGTCGGCGATTTCCACCTTCTCGGTGGCCTTGGCTGGGATGCGCAATAAAGAGAGGATGGCGGCGCCAACCGCCGCCAGCACCAGGATGGACGCAAACGAGCCGGCAAACTTCACCGGCGAGAACAGGTCGCCGGTGAAAATGACGATCTGCGGCCCAAGTATGGCGGTGACGATGCCGCCGGCCAGCACGAAGGAGATGGCGCGCGCCTTGAATTCAGGCGGAGCATTGTCGGCGGCGGCAAAGCGGAATTGCTGGACAAAGGCACCGCCGATCCCGATCACGGCAAGGCCGAAAGCGAACAGCCAGAAGCTGGCATGAAACAGCGCCAACGTAGCGACCAGCCCGCCAAGCGCTGTGACCGCAGTGCCGGTCATGAAGCCGTCGCGCTGGCCGAGCCGGCGGATGATCGCCGCGGCCGGCAGGGAACCGAGCGCCACGCCGACATTGAAGCCGGTGATCGGCGCGGTTGCCAGCGACTTGTCGGCTTCGAGGAGGTACTGCCCGGCCAGTCCGCCCATGGAAATGGCGATGGGTGCCGCCGAACCGATGATCGCCTGCGAGGCTGCGAGGATGAAAGCGGTGCGACGCGCTTCCTTGCCGGCCTCAACGACGCCGATAGCAGTCATGAGGCGTCCTTGCCGCGGCCCTCGCCACGCACGCGGCGCGACACGCGATCAAGCACCGCATTGACCAGTTTCGGCTCGTCTTCTTCGTAAAATGCCTTGGCGATGTCGACATATTCGGAGACGATGACCGCCACCGGCACGTCCTCGCGTTTCATCAATTCGTAGACGCCGGCACGCAATATGGCGCGCAACGTCGAATCGAGCCTCGACAGCGGCCAGTCCTCGGTCAGCGCCTGGCGGATAATCGGATCGATGGTCTTCTGGTGCTCGACAACGCCGGCAAGAATGGCGCGAAACCATTGCGCATCGGCCTCGCGATAGAGCGCGCCGTCGACTTCCTTGCCGAGCCTGAACGCCTCGTATTCGGCGGTGATCTCAAACACGCCGCTGCCGGCGACATCCATCTGGTAGAGCGCCTGCACAGCCGCCAGGCGAGCAGCACCGCGCTTGTTGGCATGGCGAACCGCAGGCTGGCCGGGCGAAGCGGGTTCGCTCACGTTCGCTCTCCCAGTTGTTCCTTTAGGGCGATCATGGTCAGCGCCGCACGCGCCGCAAAGCCGCCCTTGTCGCCTTCGGAGCGCCTGGCCCGTGTCCAGGCCTGTTCGTCGTTTTCGGTGGTCAGGATGCCATTGCCGATGCAGACTGAATCCTGCACGGACAGGTCCATCAGGGCACGGCTGGATTCATTGGCGACGATATCGAAATGATAGGTGTCGCCGCGGACCACCGTGCCGAGGGCGACGAAACCGTCATAGCTCGTCCCGCCTTCGGAAGCACCGTCGAGCGCGAAGGAAATCACCGCCGGGATTTCGAGCGAGCCCGGAACGGTGACGACATCGTATGTCGCGCCCGCTTCGTCGAGCGCGCTGGTCGCGCCTTCGAGCAACGCGTCCGCAAGGTCGTCGTGAAAGCGCGCCTCGATGACAAGAAGGTGGGCCTTCTTCTTCGGACGGATGAACGCTTTGCCGTGTTGGGATGTGCCAGCCATAGATGTCTCCGGGGATCGCCGGTGACTTAGGCCGAAGCCGGTTTGATCGCAAGCGGAAGATTGCTGAAGGAACGTTCAAGGCCAACCCGGTGGCGGCCGCATCAGGGAATGGACTTTATGGGCGATCGCCTCAAAGTCCCTCTTTGGCCGCCTCCACCAGTCGCGCCGCGTAGCGGGCCATGGTGTCGATCTCGAGGTTGACGCGGTCGCCGACCTGGCGTTCGCCCCAGGTGGTGACCGTCAGCGAGTGGTGGATCAATAGCACGTCGAAGCGGGTGCCTTCGACCTTGTTGACGGTGAGCGAAGTGCCGTCGAGCGCGACGGAACCCTTGGGGGCGATGAATTTGGCAAGCTCGCGCGGTGCTTCCAGGGTAAAGCGAACGGCGTCACCCTCTTCCTTGCGGGCCACGATCTCGGCCATTCCGTCGACATGGCCTGACACGATATGGCCGCCAAGCTCGTCGCCGATCTTCAGCGCCCGCTCCAGGTTGATGCGCGTGCCGGATTTCCAGCCCATCGCGGTCGTCAGCCTGAGTGCTTCTTCCCAGGCCTCGACTTCGAACCAGCGTGCGTTCGCGCCGTCTTCCGGCAATCCCGTTACCGTCAGGCAGACGCCGCCGCACGAAATTGAAGCGCCAATGGCAATGGTCTGCGGATCGTAGGCGGTGTCGATGCGCAAACCGACGCCTTCCCTGAGCGGCTTCACGGCGGCGACGGTGCCGACATCGGTGACGATTCCAGTGAACATTACTTTGGCCCAGTGAACATCAGTTCGGTCCTAAATGTCTCTTGTCCATTCGGCATATGTGTCTTCGCCGAAACGCATGTCGCGCAATTTGCGAAATCCCGGCGGGATATGGTTGGCATCTATCGGCGATGCAATGCCGTCCTCGCCGATCGCATCCGGCCCCTGAAACAGCACGATGCGATCGACGAGTTGTTCGTCGAGGAACGCCTTGGCCACCTTGGCGCCGCCCTCGACCAGCACGCTCGCCATGCCCAGCGCCGCCAGATCCTCGAGCAGTTCCGGCAGCGCAATATCGCCTTCATACGTCTCAGTGCCGATGAAGCGCACTCCGGTGCGTTCGAGCGCGGCCCGCCGACGTGGATCGGCCTCGGCACACGCGGCGACATAGAGCGGGACCCGGTCGACGCCGGAAACCAGCTTCGAGGTCTCCGGCAGCCTGATCTGGCGGTCGAGCACGATGCGCGCCGGCGAACGGTTCTCAAGTCCCGGCAGCCGCACCGTCAGCGCCGGATCGTCCTCCAGCGCGGTGCCGATGCCGATCAATATGCCGTCCGCTTCGGCGCGCATCAGATAGACTTCGCGCCGCGCGATATCGCCGGTAATGGAGACCTGCCCCTCGCCTTTCACGCCGATCTTATTGTCGCTCGAAAGCGCAAGCTTCAGAATCACTTCCGGGCGTTTTTTCAGAGATCGAATCAAATAGCCGGCCATCTGCTCCGCGGCCTCGGCCGCCAGCACTTTTTCCATCACCTCGACGCCCGCGGCACGCAAGATGGCGTAGCCCTTGCCGGAAACACGCGGGTCCGGATCGCTGGCAGCGCCAACCACCCGCGCCACGCCGGCGCTGACCAGCGCATTGGCGCAAGGCGGCGTGCGGCCGTGATGGGCGCAAGGCTCCAGCGTTACATAGGCGGTGGCGCCTTGCGCCAGCTCACCGGCCTCGGCCAGCGCCTCTGTTTCGGCATGCGGCCGGCCGCCGACGGCCGTGACGCCGCTGCCGACGATCATTGGCCCGTCGCCGTCATCGCGTACGATGAGCGTGCCGACGGAAGGATTGGTCGACGTCCGGCCGGCATTTTTGCGCGACAGCCTGAGGGCTGCCGCCATATAGCGGCGATCGAGGACCTCTTGCTTCGCCGTGCTGCGCTCGGACCCTGCCATGCTCAGCCGGCGTCCTCTTCGCTCTTCAGCTCTCCGCCCCTGGGCTCGTCACTTTTGAGCTCGTCGCCTTTGAGCTCGCCCAACACGTCGTGGAAATCCTTGGCCTCGCGGAAATTGCGGTAAACGGAGGCAAAGCGCACATAGGCGACATCGTCGAGCGACTTAAGCGCCTCCATGACCAGCCGGCCGACTTCGCCGGAGGCGACCTCGGTCTCGCCCGAGCTCTCCAGCTGGCGCACTATGCCGGTCACCGCGCGGTCGATGCGCTCCGGGTCGACGTTGCGCTTGCGTACCGCAATCTCGACCGAACGCAGCAGCTTGTCGCGGTCGAACGGCACCTTGCGTCCCGACTTCTTCACCACGACGAGGTCGCGCAGCTGTACCCGCTCGAAAGTGGTGAAGCGGCCGCCGCAATCTGGGCAGATGCGCCGCCTGCGGATCGCCGCGCCGTCTTCGGCAGGGCGCGAATCCTTCACCTGCGTATCTTCGGACTGGCAATAAGGGCAGCGCATGGAGAGCCTTCGGTTCGCGATTCTCGTGGAGCGAAAGGCTTAGAGGTTTTTGCCACGATGGCAAAGTATGGCCGATGACCGATCGCGCCTCAGAGATAGCGAGGCACGAGGAAAATTGCGAGAGCGGCAATCAGTTGGACGGCAATACGCCAATCAGGGAGCGACGTCGCCGGTCGGGAAGCCGCAGGACGTGCCGAGATAGCGATAGGCCTTGGTGAAGCCGTCCATCGATATGGTCGCGACCGGCTTGTCGGCGAAGCTGACATCGAGGGCGCTGGTACGGCGCATGGCACGCAGTATGGCGAGCGTTGTCTCGGGCTTGTTGTTCACTATCCACTGGCCGTCGGCGATAAGATGAAAACCAGCCTTGATCTTGTCGTTGACGTCGCGGAACACCGCCGGGATGTTGTCGCCCTTAGGCAAGTCACCGTTTCTCACGGCGATGATGAGGCTCGGATAGCCCTCGGGCGGCAGTACGTCGCCATTCGAGATGGCTAGCGTAAGGGTGCCGTTGGTGCCGTTTGCGTCGAAAAAGACCGTCGAGGCGGCGCAGGTCTTGCGCACATCCTCACCGGTGTTGACCACGTCCACCGTGGTGGACCATCTGCCGAAGGTCTCTGTCTTGGGTGCTGCCGGGGTCAGCTCGATCTGTGCCAAAGCGAGGCCGGACTGGTGCGAGATGGCTAAGGTGAGCAAGGCGCCAACGCTGGCGAAACGGAAAATTCGCATCATCATCAAGCCTCTCCGAGATGCCGCCGTGTCCAGTTGATCGGCGCCGTCACAGTTGGGGAACGACGCCCTGCGTCAACCAAGATACGGATAAAGCGGAAAACGATCCGTCAATACCGCTACCTTGGCCTTCACGGCTGCCTCGACGGCAGCATTGCCCTCGTCGGAATTGGCGACTTTCAGTCCATCCAGCACTTCGGCGATCAGCTTGCCGATCTCACGGAACTCGGCCTGGCCGAAGCCGCGCGTGGTGCCGGCCGGCGTGCCGAGCCGAACGCCCGAGGTCACGAAGGGCTTTTCCGGATCGAAGGGGATGCCGTTCTTGTTGCAGGTGATGTTAGCGCGGCCAAGGGCAGCTTCGGCGCGCTTGCCGGTGGCGTTCTTGGGACGCAGATCGACCAGCATCAGATGGTTGTCGGTACCGCCGGAGACGATGTCGAGACCGGTTTCCTGCAGGCTGGAGGCCAGCGCCTTGGCATTTGCGACGACGCTCTCCGCATATATCTTGAAGCTCGGGTTCAGCGCTTCGCCCAGAGCCACCGCCTTGGCGGCGATGACATGCATCAGCGGTCCGCCCTGCAGGCCGGGGAAGACGGCCGAATTCATCTTCTTGGCAATCTCCTCGTCATTGCAAAGGATCATGCCACCGCGCGGCCCACGCAGCGATTTGTGCGTCGTGGTGGTCACCACATGAGCATGCGGCAGCGGCGAAGGATGCACGCCGCCGGCGACCAGGCCGGCGATGTGGGCCATGTCGACCATCAGATAGGCACCGATCGAATCGGCAATCTCGCGAAAACGCTTCCAGTCCCAGATGCGTGAATAGGCGGTGCCGCCGGCCAGGATCAATTTCGGCTTGGTCTCATGGGCAGTCTTCTCGATCGCATCCATGTCGAGCAGATGATCATCCCTGCGCACGCCATAGGAGACAACCTTGAACCATTTGCCGCTCATATTGACCGGCGAGCCATGCGTCAGGTGCCCGCCGGAATTGAGGTCGAGGCCCATGAAGGTGTCGCCGGGCTGCAGCAGCGCCAGGAACACCGCCTGGTTCATCTGGCTGCCGGAATTCGGCTGGACGTTGGCGAAGTTGCAGCCGAACAGCTTTTTCGCGCGTTCAATGGCCAGTTCCTCGACGACATCGACGAATTGGCAGCCGCCATAGTAGCGCTTGCCCGGATAGCCCTCGGCATATTTGTTGGTCATGATCGACCCTTGCGCCTCAAGCACGGCGCGCGAGACAATGTTTTCCGAGGCAATCAGCTCGATCTCGTGGCGCTGGCGGCCGAGTTCGTTGCGGATGGCGCCGAAAATCTCGGGGTCGGCATCGGCAAGCGTGGTTTCGAAGAAGGATTCGAATTTGTTCGACACTGCCGCTGCTGTTGCCATGGGCTGAAATCCTCAAGGTTCGGGGTCTGTCGCGCCATTAACACAGTTGCTTTCGGCCCGCCACGTTTGCTGCGCGAAATTTGCTGGCCGGATTGCGCCAGCGCCCTGAAAGCACATTATTTCCTCGCCTGCCGGCCGACAGCAGGGCTTCGCGTGATTTCCTGAACAGCGCCGCGTGGTTTGCATATGGTCCGTGGCGAACCGATTTTCGGAATCATGCGCAAAGCTCAGAGCGCGACGGCGACAATAAAAAAGGCCGCCCTTCCGGCGGCCTTTTGCAAATGAACTCAGCTGTTTAGAGCGCGGATGTGATCTGCAGCTCGTTGGCCCCGTCGAGGCCGTAAATGTCGTCGCGGAACTGCACCACGCCCGGCCCTGTCGACCAGGCCGAGATGTAGAGAAAATAGACCGCCACCGGATTGGTGACCTGCACCGGGACGTTCTCGCCACTCTTGATCGCTGCCTCGAAGTGCTGACGGTTCCAACCCGGCGTATCGCGAAGAATCCAGGTGACGAGATCGCGCACATTCTGGACGCGCACGCAGCCCGATGAATCGAAGCGCATCATCTTGCCGAACAGGCTCTGCTGCGGCGTGTCGTGCATGTAGACGCCGTCCGGGCTGGGGAAATTGATCTTGACCGAGGCCATCGCGTTGCCAGCACCCGGATCCTGGCGGAAGCGGTACTTCTCGGCGTCGTCGGTCGACCAGTCGACGGTCAGCGGATCAACCTCGCTGCCATCCGGCGCGAACAGACGGATGTGGCTGTCCTTGAGATAGTTGGGGTCCTTCCGCATCAGCGGAATGATGTCCTTGCGCACGATCGAGACCGGCGCGTTCCAGTAGGGATTGACGATGATCTCGTTGATCTTGGAATTGACGATCGGCGTCTGCCGGTCGATTTTGCCGACGATTGCGGTATGGCGCAGCACGACGCGATCGTTCTCAACGGCTTCGATCTGGGCGCCCGGGATGTCGACCAGCACGTAACGGTTGCCCAGCGTGCCGGCGCGCTCGCGCAGCCGCTGCAGATTGGTCTGCAACTGGCCGAGCCGAATTGGCGCCGAAACATTCATCGCGGCATAAGAATATTGGCCCAGCGTCCCGTCGGCAGGCAGGCCATGGCGCGCCTGGAAGCGCTTGACCGCGGAGTCGACGTAGGAATCGAAGGCTGTCGAAATGCCGGCGCTCTGCGCCAGATCGCCCGCAATCATCAGACGCTTGCGCAGCGGGACCACGTCGGGATCGTCGACGCCGAGCTGCAATTTCTTGGTGTCGGGAACCGGCTCCCAGCCGCCCTGGGCGACAATGTTCTGGTATTGCGCGACCGCCTGCTCGGTAAACGAAACGGTCTGCAGGCTGAAGATCGGCAGCGTCGAGGCCACCTTGCCGCCCTGGCTTGGGCGGGCGTCGAACTGGTCGTCCCAATTGCCGCGGGCCGAGGATTTCAGGATATCTCCGATCACATCCTGCGCACTGGCACGGCCGGCGACCATAGCGGCTGCGAGCGCGGAGGCTCCTGAAAGGAAGAAACGGCGGCTGGTTCTCATGGACGGTCCAGACATTCTTGCTACAATTCAACCTACCGGGCGGTCTCGCCCGCACTCTAGAGTTGGCTTCTTAACAATTAGCCAACCATGGCCCGCATCACTTCGGTGTAAAAACACATGGGAAGTGATTTGAGCACAGGACAAATGCACGGCTTTGGCCCCAGCATCACCCGCATCTTCGGTTCCACTGGAATATGGCGGCAACGTGGCTGTTGCTCGAATTTGGATCGGCCGGCCTGACGAAACGGAAAGACCGGTGCTTTTCGGCACCGGCCTTTGGTCCGCTCCGCGGCAGCGCTCCCGTGGTCCAGCTTCGGATTTTTATGCGGCGGGTGCGACTACATCCGGTAAGCGATGGTATCGTTCCAGAACCGGTCCAGCCGCTGGAGGGCGCGATTCATCTGCTTGAACTCTTCGGTGTTGATGCCGCCGACCTGCTCGATCGAGCCGACATGGCGCTCGTATAGGCCGGCGACGACCTCCGCCACCTCATTGCCCTTCGGCGTCAGCGAAACCCGCACCGAACGGCGGTCGATGCGCGAGCGCTGGTGGTTGATGAAGCCGAGATCGACCAGCTTCTTCAGATTGTAGGAGACATTCGAGCCGAGATAATAGCCGCGCGAGCGCAGCTCGCCGGCCGTCAGCTCCGAATTGCCGATGTTGAACAGGAGCAGCGCCTGGATGGCGTTGATGTCGGAGCGGCCGTTGCGGTCGAATTCGTCCTTGATCACGTCAAGCAGACGGCGGTGCAGCCGCTCGACCAGCTGCAGCGATTCCATGTACAGCGAACGGATCGCCTCGCGGCGGTCATCGGATACGTTGGCGGTCTTCGCCGCCGGACGCGAATTGATCATTGTCTTTGCCTCTCGTTTGTCGCCCGGTGATTTTTTGTTCTTCACCTTGATCGCGACACTATCGAATACTCATAAAATTCGACTTAAACGCCAAGGCTAACAAGAGCTTACCGGTAAGGGGTTTCGAAAGAGGCTTAACGGACGGTCACCCGAGCAAGGATAATTAACCTAAAGATTTAGCCACCGATCCTTGACCGGAATTGCTATCGCCGGGCCTGCCGCTTCTGGATCCAGATCACCACGCGGAATACGATGTAGAGCAGCGCCACCGCAAGGTGCGAGGCGACGATCAGCAGCCGGTGACCGAACAGCTCGGGGAAGCCGGCATACATGACCGTCTCGGTCACCGCGCAGATGAACCAGATCACCGGCCCCCAGGACGCCAGCATCCACAGGCCGGCGGCGGCGAATGGAAAAAACACCGCCAGCACCACCGCCGCCACCTGCCAGTGCACCGGCATCAGGTCGAAGCGCCACAACGGGCCGGGGTAAAAGCCGATCAGCCGGATCCAGTACAAGATGCCGAACAGCAGGCAATAGCCGGCGATGACGCGCTGGAACCAGGCGAAGATGACCTCGACCGTCGAGGGCTGCAGCACCACGCGTCTCGAGGCGACCTCGCTCACAGCTTCAGTTCCTGTTCGCCGAGCGGTGCGAAATAGGCATCGACGTCGACGGCGCTGACCTTATCGATGCCTGCCGGCCGCCATTGCGGCTTCGCGCCCTTGTCGATGATGGCAGCGCGGATGCCTTCATAGAAGTCGTGCCCGGCAAGCATGCGGTTGAGGATACGGAACTCCATTTTCATGCACTCGTCCATCGACAACGTCTGCCCGGCGCTGATCTGGCGCCAGGCGACATGCAGGCTGGTCGGCGACCGGGTGCGGATGGTGGCCAGCGTCTTTGCCGCGAACTCGTCGGCGGTGGCTGCCCGCTCCAGGCTGGCGACGATATCGGCCAGCGACGGCTGCGCGAAATGCCTCGCGATGACTTCCAGCGTCGGCCTGTCGGTCTCGCGTTTGGCCGGGACGAAGCAGCCGCGCAGCACCGATTTCGGGTCGCCGCTTGCCGCCAGCCGGTCGAGAAAGCCAGCTTGATCCTCCGCCTTGATCGTATGCGTGGCCAGGCCCGACCACAAAGCATCGCCATGGCGGATGCGGTTGCCGGTCAGGGCAAGATACATGCCGAAGCTGCCGCCGAGATCCGGCAACAGATGGCTGGCGCCGACATCCGGGAAAAAGCCAATGCCGACCTCGGGCATGGCGAACTGGGCGTTCTCGGTCAGCACCCGCTGCGAGCCATGGAAGGAGATGCCGACGCCGCCGCCCATGACGATGCCGTCGATCAGCGCGACATAGGGTTTTTTGAAACGGGCGATACGGGCGTTCAGCCGGTATTCGTCGGCGAAGAAATCGACCGGAGGCTTTCCTGCCCGGCCGGCCTCATAGATATGAAGGATGTCGCCGCCTGCCGAAAACGCCCTGCCCTCGGCCTTGACGACAACGACGTCAACGCCGTCGTCACGCTCCCAGCTGCGCAGCGCCTTGTCCAGCGCTTTGACCATGCGGTGGGTCACGGCATTGAGCGCCTGCGGCCGCGTCAGCGTGACGACGCCGGCCCTGCCCAATCTTTCGAAGCGAATCTCGTCGCCTCCGCCAAAATCCATCGCCAGAGAATCCCTCCCCGCGCCCGCCGGGAGTGAAGTGCTAAAGCGTGGCGCATGGCCGCGTCAATGGCGGGCACGCCAGCGCAGCCTCTGGCCCGGACCGGAAGCCGGTGCTAACAATCGACGGCTAGAGGCAGTAATGACGAAAAAGTCATGGCAGGCGCGTTGCAACGCGGCACCGACGGGGACGTCGTCTATGATTCGATTTTCGCGCCTTGCACTGGTGGCAATCGGGTTAGTCTGCACCTGCCTGGCTGGCCATCCAGCCTTGGCGACAAGCCTCGCCGAACTCTACCAGTCGCAAACCATCGTCAATGGCCAGGGAGAAGAACATCGTCAGGCCGGCTTCAAGGTCTGCCTCGACAAAGTGCTGGTGCGGGTATCCGGCGACCAGCGCCTGCCGGCGAAACCTCAGATGACAGCACTGCGCGACAAGGCCGGCAGCTTCGTCAGCAGCTTCCGCTATCGCGATCGCATGGAAGGTATCCCCAACCATGATGATCAAGGCACGTACGACCGGCCGCACGATCTCACTTGCCAGTACACGCCGCCGGTGATCGATAAAGTGCTTGCTGAGCTCGGCAGCAAGCCGTGGCTCGGCGAGCGGCCGATCATCTCGGTACTGCTGGCTGTGCAAGATGCACGCCAGCATTTTGTCTTGGCGAGCGACGGAGACGAAAGCCCCTATATGGCAGAGTCCTTTCAATCGGCAGCCGGACCGTTGGCGATGAAGATCGTCATTCCAAGCAAGGCCGCTCTCGTAAAAGCCGGGGCGATTTTCGAACAGGTGCGTGCGCTCTCACCCGAATTGCTGGCGAGAACTGTCGGCAACCAAGAGCTCTTGGCCGGCAGCCTGGTCTGGAGCGACAAGGAGTTGGGCTGGATCGCCGATTGGCGGCTTGCCATGGCCGGCAAGACCTACAAGTGGCAAGTGCGCGGCGTCAACTTCGACGAGGCATTCCGCGTCGCCATGCGGGGTGCTGCGCAGATCCTGTCAGGCAATGGCCAACCAGAATAGCGCCCGACAGGACCGCTGGCGCAATCGTGTCGCATTGGTCAGCAGCGGAGGCTCGTGGTAAAAGTCGCCCGATCCGGAGTTTTGGCGATGAACAAATTCACCCCTGCAAAGCCTGCCGGCGCGCGCAGCGTCGACGAGATCACCGGCAGCCGGCGGCTGCGGCGCATGCGCAAGGCCGATTGGTCGCGCCGCCTTGTCCAGGAGAACCGGCTCTCGGTCGACGATCTGATCTGGCCGATCTTTGTCGTCGACGGCAGACAAGTGCGCGAACCGATCGCCGCCATGCCCGGCGTCTTCCGCCTGTCGCTCGACCTCGCCGTCAAGGAGGCTGAGCGCGCGGCTAAGCTTGGCATTCCGGCGATCGCCACTTTCCCCAATGTCGAGCTCGGCCTGCGCGATCAGACCGGTTCGCACATCCTCGATCCGGAAAACATCATCAACCGCGCCACCCGCGCCATCAAGCGCGCGGTGCCGGAGATCGGCATCATCACCGACGCGGCGCTGGACCCGTTCACCTCGCATGGCCATGACGGCATCTTGCGCGACGGCATTATCGTCAATGATGAAACGGTGGAGCAGGTGACGGCAGCAGCCGTCATCCAGGCGGCGGCAGGGGCCGACATCATCGCCCCCTCGGACATGATGGACGGCCGGATCGGTGCCATCCGCGATGCGCTGGACGCCAATGGGTTTCAGGATGTAGCGATCATGTCCTATGCGACCAAGTTCGCATCCGCCTTTTACGGCCCCTACCGCGAGGCGGTCGGCACCGCCGGCCTGCTCAAGGGCGACAAGAAGACCTATTACATCGATCACGCCAATTCCGACGAAGCGGTGCGCGAGGCCGAGCAGGATCTCGCCGAGGGCGCCGACATGCTGATGGTCAAGCCCGGCCTGCCCTATCTCGACATCATCCGCCGGCTGAAGGACGAGTTGCAGATGCCGACCTTCGCCTATCAAGTGTCGGGCGAATATTCGATGATCAAGGCCGCCGCCGCCAATGGCTGGATCGACGGGGAAAAGGCGATGCTTGAATCGCTTCTCGCCTTCAAGCGCGCCGGCTGCGACGGCATCCTGACCTATTTCGCGCCGGAAGTGGCTGAGATGCTGAAGGGGTGATGCGCCTCCGTAGCGCCCACATCGAGTAACGTTCCTTCGTCCAAAGCGCGACATGGCCACCGCAGGGCAATCGCTTCAGGTTTGCGCTGCCCCTCATTGCCCTGCCGGGCATTTCTCCTCGTATAGTGACGGGGAGAAAGACGCGTTCGCAAAAGATTTCGCCAATCTCCAGCGTTGCAAAAACATCGCCGAGGTTGCGGCCAGCCCCTTCGCCCCGTCACTATACGGGGAGAAGGTGCCGGCAGGCGGATGAGGGACGGCGCCAACATTGAGATTGGTCATTCCAACATGATTTGGAAGCGATTGCCCCGGCGATTCAAAAAACCGCTTGCAAATGCAATCAGTTAAGCTACCCGATAACTGCTTGCATCTCACAATTGGTTATCAAGGAGGCTCTCATGTCCAAACTTCGCGTCAGCGCTTTCACCTTGTCGATCGACGGCTTCGGCGCCGGTCCCGACCAAGACCTGAAGAACCCGCTCGGTGTCGGCGGGGAAGCCCTGCACGAATGGATGTTCGGCACCCGCACCTTCCGCAAGATGGTCCTCGGCAAGGATGGCGGGACCACGGACACTGACGAGGCGTTCGCGGCGCGCAGCTTCGAGAATGTCGGTGCATGGATCCTCGGCCGCAACATGTTCGGGCCGATCCGCGGCGAATGGCCTGACGAGAGCTGGAAAGGCTGGTGGGGAGACAATCCGCCATACCACGTGCCGGTCTTCGTGCTGACGCACCATCCGCGGGATCCCATTGTCATGGAGGGCGGCACGACCTTCTATTTCGTGACCGACGGTATCCACTCAGCGCTGGAGAGGGTGAAAGCAGTGGCTGACGGCAAGGATGTACGGCTGGGCGGTGGCGTTTCTACGATCCGGCAGTATCTCAAGGAAAAGCTCGTCGACGAAATGCATCTCGCGATCTCACCTGTCCTGCTCGGCTCAGGCGAGAGCCTTTTTGCCGGCATCGACATGCCCAAGCTCGGCTACCGCTGCAGCGAGCAGGTCGCGACGCCGAAGGCCACGCATGTCATCATCGAGCGCGCCTAGCTTGTTGCAGGGCGCTGCCCACGGAGGCAGCGCCCCTCCTCGCTGCTTTAGTCAGTATTTCTCCGGCACATACAGTTCGCGCGGCAGCACCTGACGTTCGTATTCGGGATTGAAGACGCGCTCCGGTAGTGTGATCTCCTCGTGCGGCACCTCCTCATAGGGCATTTGCTTGAGGAGATGGTCGATGCAATTCAGCCGCGCCCGCTTCTTGTCGTTGCCCTCGACGATGAACCAGGGAGCTTCCGGGATGTTGGTGCGGGCAAAGGTTTCTTCCTTGGCCTTGGTGTACTGTTCCCAGCGCACGCGCGACTGGAGGTCCATCGGCGACAGTTTCCATTGCTTCATCGGGTCATGGATGCGCGTCAAAAAGCGCATCTGCTGCTCCTCATCGGTGATCGAAAACCAGTATTTGACAAGCGTAATGCCTGAGCGGACGAGCATGCGTTCGAAATCCGGCACGTCGCGAAAGAACTCCTCGACCTGATCCGGCTGGGCAAAGCCCATCACCCGCTCGACGCCGGAGCGGTTGTACCAGGAGCGGTCGAACAGCACGATCTCACCGCCGGCCGGCAGATGCGGAACGTAGCGCTGGAAATACCATTGCGACTTCTCGCGCTCGGTCGGCGCCGGTAGTGCTACGACGCGGCAGATGCGCGGATTGAGCCGCTGGGTGATGCGCTTTATGACGCCACCCTTGCCCGCCGAGTCGCGGCCCTCGAATACCACGACGAGCTTCTTCTTGTGATAGGCGACCCAGGACTGCAGCTTGATCAATTCGGATTGCAGCGTGATCAGATCGCGAAAATATTGCAGGCGGTCGATCGATGGCGGATGCGCATTCTTATAGATCTTGGCGATCTCCATCGACAGCGCCGGCTCAGAGATTTCCAGCTCATAATCTTCGTCGAGCGTGTCGGCGAGTTCCGCTTCCAGCCAGTCCCTGGCCGGGGAATTCTGTTTTATCTCGGTCATTTGCGCTGCTCCGCTTACAGGCCGTGTCGGCCGCTGTCAGGCGCTCTGCCGCCCGGCCCGGCGGCCGGAAATCGAAGCGCTGAACCGATGTTAGTATAGGCCGGCAATGACGGTTTTATTGCAGCCGCTGTTGCGCTGGCTGCGCGTCCAATCCGTAAGATGTGATCGATGTTGCCCTGCAACACGGGCGACAAGCGGAACGAATTATCCTACAAATGCCCGGTTCATTCAGGGCTGTCGTTTGAAACGCCCTTTCCCGATAAAATCATGAGGATACGACATGGAATACCGCACTCTCGGCCGTTCCGGGCTGAAGGTTTCGACGCTGACCATGGGCACCATGACGTTCGGCGGCGGCGGCGCGTTTTCGGCGGTCGGCAAGACCGACCTCGACGAGGCGCGCCGGATGATCGACCTTTGCATCGATGCCGGCATCAACGTCATCGACACCGCCAACGTTTATTCGAACGGGGTGTCGGAGGAGATCATCGGCGAGGCGCTCGGCGGCAAGCGCAAGGGCGACGTGCTGATCGCCTCCAAGGCGCGCATGCGGATCGGCAAAGGCCCCAATGATGAAGGCCTGTCGCGCTATCATCTGATCCGCGAATGCGAGAGGAGCCTGAAGCGCCTCAGGACCGATGTCATCGACATCTATTTCCTGCACGAGTGGGATGGCCTGACACCGCTCGAGGAAACCATCGCCGCGCTCGACACGCTGATCGCGCAGGGCAAGGTCCGCTATGTCGGCTGTTCCAATTATTCCGGCTGGCAGGTGATGAAGGGGCTCGGTATCAGTGACCGTCATCACCAGCCGCGCTTCGTCACCCAGCAGATCCACTACACGCTGGAAGCCCGCGAGGCCGAGTATGAATTGTTGCCGATCTCGGTCGACCAGGGGCTCGGCGTGCTGGTCTGGAGCCCGCTCGCCGGCGGATTGCTGTCCGGCAAATATCACCGTGACCAGCCGACCGCCCGCCAGCTCAGCGGCTGGTCGGAACCGCCGATCCGCGACGAGGACCGGCTGTGGCGGATCGTCGACGTGCTGATCGATATCGGCAAGAACCACGGCGTGTCGGCAGCGCAGGTGGCGCTTGCCTGGTTGCTTGGCCGGCCCGCCGTCAGTTCGCTGGTGATCGGCGGACGAACCGAAGCGCATTTCAAGGACAATATCGCTGCTGCAAGCCTGGTGCTCGGCGATGAGGAGCGCACACGCCTCGACGTGGTCAGCAGGCCGCCCGTGCTCTATCCCTACTGGCACCAGCAATTCACGGCAAAGGACCGGTTCGGGCCCGCCGATCTCGTCCTCGACCGGGACGGCGCCTGAAAAAACGCCCTGAAGCGGGGCTCCCCGGACTGCGACGAGATATGGAGCCGATCGTGCCTTGCGGTGTTGTGTTTGTGGCCCAATGCTCCTAGGCAAAGGCCAAGCACAATGAAAGGAAACGATATGGCACGAGCACCGAACTACGGTCAGGAACGCAAGGAACGCGACCGGCAGAAGGCTGCCAAGAAGGCGGAAAAGCAGGCTGCCAAGGTCGCGGCCAAGGAGCGCTCGAAGCCCGAGGGCGAAAGCGAGTCCCAAACCAACACCGAAACGGCCGAGTGATGATATCAGGCCTGTCAGGCGGCCCGGGTCTCGATCAAGTCCCCGCTATGCCTCAGGCCGGCGCCTTGTCGCTGACGAAGACGTTCACTTCGCGGGCGGCGGCAATGAAGGCCCGTCTTGCGTTCATGGCCGGCTTGTCGCCGGCCAGCGCATCATGACAGGCTTGCAGCGCTTCGCGGTGCTTGGGGCTGCGCTTGCCGGGCCAATTGTTGAGGAGGTAGTCGGAAGCCTCGCGGGCCGTACGCAAGAGCTGATTGCTTCCCGCCGCGCCCTTGACGGTCACGGGTGTGTCAAATCGGTTGTTTTCCATCGCCGCTCTTACGCCATCGGCATTTGCGAAGCGAGACCGAAAGTAGCTTTCTTCGCTCATCTGCCTTTTTCGTGATCAATGGCCGCCGATCCTCACTCAAGCGACGACGGCAAATCCCCTGGCGCGCAGGCCGCGCCGGTCGTTGCGCAACGACGTCACCAGCCGGTCGCGGCTACCGTCGATATGAGATGAAAGCAGGCAGGCGGCCCCGTCGGCATCGCCGGCCCGCACCGCCGACAGAATGTCATGGTGTTCGGCCCAGGCACGGCCAAGCGCTGCCTCGTCGCGAACCTCGAGCCAGCGGGCGCGCGACAGGCGCGTCATCGCATCACGAACCGCTCTGAACAGGAACTCGTTGCCTGACAGGCGCGCCAGCTCGATATGAAAATCCATGCCGACACGATGCCATTCCTCGCGCGGCGTCTGGTCGTCGCAGGAATCGAGCATCGCCTCGATGATTTCGACGGCACCCCTGTCCTGCAAGGCACAAGTCAGCCTGACTGCCGCGACCTCGACCGCCTCGCGATAGACGGCGATCTGCTCCAGCTCGGCAAGATTGATGGGCGAGACCGTCCAGCCGCGGCCGTCGCGGCAGATCAGGCCTTCGGTCTCGAGCCGCAGTAACGCCGCCCTGACCGGCGTGCGCGAGGCGCCGAAGCGGCTTTCGACCCAGCGCTCCGTCAGCCGCTCGCCGGGACCGATCTCGAGCCCGAGGATCATCTCGCGAAGCTGCTTTTCGACGTTCTGCATCTGCGACATTGGCGTTCCGTTTGTTGGAGCCGGTTCATTGGCCCTCTGTTTACCGGCCATTACTGGCGATCACTTTGCAGGGATCGCATTGACAGCAACCAGTCTTGCGTCCATGACGGACACCAGCTTGGTATCCCAAAATGGTATCCGCAGCAAGTTTTCATGCGAACTGGCCGGACAGGACAGGACATGCCGCAAGACGCCACCCTCGCCGTGCAAGGCACCCATAACGTCCACTGGCGCCGCAATCTCGCCGTGTGTTTTGCCGGCTCGTTCAGCACGCTCGCAGCGATGACGCTGCTGTTGCCGTTCCTGCCGCTCTACGTCGAACAGCTGGGCGCCGAGGGCCATGCGGCGATCGTGCAGTGGTCGGGCATCGCCTACGGCGCCACCTTCCTTGCTGCCGCGCTGGTCGCACCCCTGTGGGGGCGGTTAGGCGACCGCTACGGCCGCAAACTGATGCTGGTGCGCGCCAGTTTCGGCATGGCGCTGTGCATGTCGCTGACCGGCATGGTGCAGACTGTCTGGCAATTGGTGTTCTTGCGCCTGCTGATCGGCTTTGCCGGCGGCTATTCTTCGGGCTCGACCATCCTGGTTGCCATGCAGACGCCGAAGGATTGCTCCGGCTGGGCGCTGGGCGTGCTGTCGGCCGGAATCACGGCCGGTGCCCTGGTCGGTCCGCTGCTCGGCGGCGCGCTGCCGCCGCTGATTGGCATCCGCGCCACATTCCTGCTCGCCGGCGGCGTCATTTTCCTGGCCTTTCTGGCAACCACCTTGCTGATCAAGGAGGCCCCTCGCCCGGTTGCCGCCAAGGCCGCGTCAGAAGAAAAGGCGAAAGGCGGCTGGTCGCAAATTCCCGACAAGCGCCCCGTCGTCGCCATGCTGGCGACCGGGACGCTGTTGAGTTTCGCCACCATGTCGATCGAGCCTATCATCACCGTCTATGTCCAGCAGCTCATCGAAGATCCGAGCCAGGTCACGCTGGTCTCCGGCATCGTCATGTCGGCGGCAGCGCTCGGCGCCATCCTGTCGGCGTCGCGGCTCGGCAAGCTCGCCGACCGTATCGGCCACTGGAACGTCATCGTTGCCGCGCTCGCAGTCTCGGCGCTGCTCCTGATCCCGCAGGCCTTCGTCACGCAAGGCTGGCAGCTCGTCGGCCTGCGTTTCCTGATGGGCGTGGCGCTTGGCGGTCTTTTGCCCTGCATCACCAGCGTCATCCGCCACAATGTGCCCGACGGCGTCGGCGGTAATGTGCTGGGCTTGTCGATCTCGGCGCAATATGTCGGTCAGGTCGCCGGACCGCTGCTCGGCGGCTTCGTTGGTGGCCATTTCGGCATGCGCGCGGTGTTTCTCGGCACATCCGTGCTGATGGCAGGCGGAGCGGCCTATAACTGGCTGGTCCAGTCGCGCCGCGAACGCGACATGCTGGCGGAAGCCGGCAAATCCTGACACGGTTCGCAGCGCTATCTCAGGCGGTCGCCAGCAATTACGGAGGCGTGGAAATGAGCACGGATGAACACGCGGCAGGCGGCCGCATTCTGATATTTGCCGGCGGCCTATGCGGCGCAACCGGCGTGGTGCTTTCGGCGGCGTCGGCACATCTCGGCGGCGCTTTCGTCGGCACGGCCGCGTCCTTCCTGCTTATGCATGCGCCGGTCTTCCTTGTCGTCGGGCTGCTCGGAGGAAATATCATCCTGCGAAGCGGAAGCCTCATCCTCCTCGTCGGGCTTCTGCTGTTCTCGGGAGATCTCCTCGCTCGCGACTTCCTTGGCTCGCGGCTGTTCCCGATGTCGGCGCCGATCGGCGGCACCTTGCTGATCGGCGGCTGGCTGGTGATGGCCGCCTCGGCGCTAGTGCGTCCGCGCCGCCATTGATGCGGCAACCAATGGCGGCGCCCTCGATCCACGAGCTCTGTCTTGCCAGCTCAGTCTCGCGGACGTTCGGGCCGAACTTGGCCGTCGCGTTTGGTCGTCTTGACCACACGCCGTCGCTCCGGCCGTTCGGTGGCCGGCGAGATGCCCCAATAATTGCGATAGATGTCTTCGAACAGATGCTTGATCGGGTGCATGGCTTAATCTCCTCTAGCTTATTTGAATCGATCCAATCAGCAGGCGCAAAAAATACGCTGCCGATCAGCTCCGCTTGCGTCGCGTCAGGAAACGCAGGTCGCGAATCCACGGACCGGTCCTGTCGCGCCGCTTCCGGGCCTCCGCGCTGGCGCGGATGCTCCAGTCGTTCCGGTAAATGTCCTCGAACAGATAATTGACGGGGTGCATGGCACTCTCCTCTTGTATCGATCCAACCTGCGGACGAAAGCGCGCTTGGATCGATTCAAAGAATACGCGCCGCACCATAAATGTCAAGCAAAAATTTGAATCGATCCAAGGAAGGTGTTAGGTAATCGGCGATACTGTTGGACCGGAGTCCCGGAGACAAACAAATGGCATCACTCACCGAAGGCAGCAAGAGGCCCATCCGGCTGGCCGACATCGCCAAAGCCGCGGGCGTATCACACGGCACTGCCTCCAATGTCTTCAGCCGTCCCGAAATCGTGCGCGAGGAAGTCCGCGAGCGGGTCAAGGCGGCGGCCGAGGCGCTGGGCTACGCCGGCCCCGATCCCAAGGGCCGACTGCTGCGCGCCGGCAAGGTCAATGCGATCGGCGTCGCCACCACCGAGCCGCTGTCCTATTTCTTCGACGACCCCTTTGCCCGCGTGATGATGGCCGGCATCTCGGAGGCATGCGACGCCACCGGCGCGGGAATTGCCCTAGTGTCGGCTGGCAACGAGGAAAAACTTGCCTGGAACATCCAGAGCGCCCTGGTCGACGGCTTCATCCTGTTCTGCATCGAGGGCGGTCCGCGCCTCGTCGAGCTGACACGCGAACGAAAGCTCCCCTTCGTCGCGCTCGAGCTCGGCTCGCAGGACGACACGGTCTCGGCGATCAGTATCGACAATGTTGCCGGCGGCCGGCTCGCGGCGCGCCATCTGGCGGAACTTGGACATCGCCGCTTCGCCGTATTGTCGCTGGCCTTCGCCGACGACAGCACCGGTCTTGTCTCGCCCGAGCAAGTCCGGACGGCGGCCTACACCGGGACCCGTGACCGCCTCCTCGGCTATTTCGAAGAGCTTTCCCAATTTGGTGTCGACACCGCCAAGGTGCCGGTCTACGAGACCGAAAACGACAAGGCGAGCACAAGGGCTGGTCTCGAAACCATCTTCGCCTCGGCGGAACCGCCGACCGCCATCCTGGCGATGTCGGACCGGATCGCGATGGTGGCATTGGAATGGCTCAACGCACGGGGCATCGCGGTTCCCCGCGATGTTTCCGTCGTCGGCTTCGACGGCGTGCCTGAAGCCGCAATTTGCGAGCCTCCGCTCACCACCATCGCTCAGCCGATCGCCGAGATCGGCCGCCGGGCAGCGCGAAGAATCCTCGACTTCGACGGCACAGTGCGGCGAGAAACGCTCGACGTCGAACTTGTCGTCAGGGCATCGTCCGGACCGCCGCCAAGTACAGGCTGACTGGGCAGATCGGCTCCAAATCTTATCTATTGGCCGCCATGGGACCGATGCCAAAGGATGGACGGACAGGCGGCGCTTCGTTGCGGACCGGCTTGCCCTTGCCGGACCAGCCGATGGCAGACAGCCATTCCAGGTAGAAGGCGAGCGCGAACTGCATGGCGATGCCGGCGGCGAGCAGCAGACTGTCATAGGCAATGCCGCCCGGGTTGATCAGCTTCATCACTTGCGCCGCCATGGCAATCACCGTTCCGGCAATGAAAACCGGCAACGAACGTTTGCCCAATATGGCGAGCGGATTGTCACGACCGGTGCGGAACAGGTTCGAGACGGAAGGCAAGGCGACGACCAGGTAACTCATCGCCAGAATGTGCAGCAGTCGCGGTAACGACAGGAACGTCTTGTCGAAACCGGTCAGCACCACCGGCAGGTCGAGCCATGACACATGCCCCCACAGCGGGCTGTGCACCCAGACGAGCGCTGTGAGCACATAGGCGGCGGCCGCGCCGACCAGCCAGCGATTGACCGGGATGGTGCCGCCGCGCCGCACATGCAACACGCTGGCCATGCCGATATTGAACAGCAATTGCCATGACAGCGGATTGAGGAACCAGAACCCGGGCTCCGGGTAGTTCGGTGGCGCGATCTGGTAGATTCCGGCAAGCAGCCAAAGGGCTGCGGATACGGCAAGCGCCGCCAGTGGCCGATAGCTGATGAACAGTAGGAAGGCCGGCGCCATCAACAGCAGCGCTGCATAGACCGGCAGTATGTTGTTGTAACCGAGCTGATGGCCGAGCGTGACGATGCCGACCAGGACTTGTGGCGGGTTTCTGACGAGCGGCTCGATGTTGATCAGCGTCAGAAGGTCCGGCCGTTTCGCAAACACCGCCGCCGCGCAGAAGATAGCCATGACCACCATCGTCGTGACGATGTGGGTGACATAGAGCACGCCGGCGCGGCGCCACATTTTCAGCGTCGCAATCAGCCGGTTTCCCGGCTGGAATTTGGTGCCGTAGGCGAGAGCGACGGACATGCCGGAGATCAGCACGAAGGCCTCGGCCGCATCCGAAAACCCGAAATTCTTGTAGGTCAGGGTTTCGAAAACGGTGCCCGGCACATGGTCGATGAATATGGTCAGGAGGGCGAGAGCCCGGAACACGTCAATACGCGTATCGCGTTCCGGCGAAACTGGCATCGTCATCGATAAAAGGCCTTAAAGCTGGTTGTTCATGCGCGGCAATGCGACCACCCGGCGCACACTGCTTCGATCCCTCCCGCGGGGATTATATCGGCAAAGAAACGGACTGAAATGCGCCCGGTTCAATCAACTTTCGCGGAGCTTGAAAATATTTCGTTTTGAAGCCGGCAAATTAACGAAAGTAACGCGAAATCAAAAGGATGTGACTATGGCCGAGGAGAGCCTCGAAGACGGTATTTTGCAGGAAAATTCAGGCTTTTTCTACCGGCTCCATCGACCCGCCAATTTACCCGGTGACTGGCTGTTCCTGCAGCATGGATCGGGAGTCGATGAGACGACCTTGCTGCCGCTTGGTCGGCAAATCGCGCCGCATGCGGCGCTGGTTGCGGTCCGTGGCCGCATCCCTCAGGAGGGCGGGTTCCGCTGGTTCACGCGAATCACCCCGACGCGTTTCGAACAGGCGAGCATCCGTGCGGAGGCGGACGCATTCGCGGGCTTCGTCGACGGCATCGCGAAGCGCCACCGCTTCGATCTCAGCCGCGCGACCTTTGTCGGTTATTCGAACGGCGCCAATCTGGTCTCAAGCGTCATGCTGCTGCATCCGGGCCTGATCGAGCGCGCCGCATTGCTGCGTCCGATGCCGGTGCTTGACGAGGTGCCGCCGGCCGACCTGTCGAAGGCGCGGGCGTTGATCATCGCCGGCGCCGCCGACCTGACCTATGCGCCATTCGCGCCGGTGTTGGCCGCCCTGCTGAGTTCGCATGGCGCCAAGGTCGAGACCCAAACCATTGCCTCCGGCCATGAAATCGGCGATCCGGACGCCGAGATCGTCAGGCAATGGCTGGCGGATCCTGCGGTCGCCGTTGCAACGTCAGATCGATGAGCCTCGAAGCTATCCTCGCCCCATGCGGTTCCAGGCGTCCAGCCCGGCGATCTTGTAGGCTTCGGCCAGCGTCGGATAGTTGAAGGTGTTGTTGACGAAGAAGTCGACGGTGCCGCCGAGATTGATGACCGCCTGGCCAATGTGGATGAGTTCGGTCGCGCCCTCGCCGACGATATGGGCGCCGAGCAGACGGCGTGTTTCGATCGAGAACAGAAGCTTCAGGAAGCCGGTATTGACGCCCATGATGTGGCCGCGCGATGTCTCGCGAAACCGCGCCACGCCGACCTCGTAGGCAGCACCACTCTCGCGCACCTGCTCCTCCGACTGGCCGACGGTGGAGATTTCCGGCACGGCGTAGATGCCGTAGGGAAAGGTTTCGGGCGGCGGCGGCAAGGGCACGCCGAACGCATGGCAGGCGGCCACCCTGCCCTGTTCCATCGAGGTCGAGGCCAGGCTCGGAAAACCGATGACGTCGCCGGCGGCATAGATGTTGGGCGCGCTGGTCTGGAAGGTCTGCGGATCGACCTTGATGCGGCCCCTGGAATCGGACTCGATGCCGACCGCTTCCAAGCCCAGGCTGCCGACATTGCCGGTACGCCCGGCAGCATAAAGCACCATCTCGGAACGTATGGTGCGGCCGTCTGCCAGCATCACCTCGGCATAATCGGGTTTGGAGGCGATCTCCTTGACGGCGCTGCCCAAGCGGATGGTCATGCCGCGGTCGCGCATCTGATGGATGAAGTCGTCGACGATCTCGCGGTCGACGAAATCCAACATGGTATTGCGCGGCTCGACCAGCGTCACCGGAACGTCGAGCGCGGAAAAGATCGTCGCATATTCGACGCCGATGACGCCGGCGCCGATCACCGTCAGCGTGCGCGGCAGCCGGTCGAGCTCCAGCATCTCGTCGCTGTCGAAAATCCGTGTTTTGTCGAACGGCACGTCGCGCGGCCGGTGCGGCCGGGTGCCGACCGCGATCAGTGCATGGGCGAAGCCAACCTCGCTGTAGTCGCCGGTGTCGGTGGTCAGGCTGACCTTATTGGGGCCGAGGAATTTTGCCGCGGCGCGAGCGCTCTTGACCGTGTTGCGCATGAACTGGTGCTGCAGCACCTCGACCTCATGGTCGAGCGTCTTGTGCAGGCGCTCGACCAGATCGCCGACCGAAATGTCCTGCTTGACCCGGTAGCCGCGTCCATAAAAGCCGCGCTCACGCCAGCCGGAGAGGTTGAGCACCGTCTCGCGCAACGTCTTCGACGGTATGGTGCCAGTGTGTACCGACACGCCGCCGAGACGCCGGCCCCTGTCGACCACCAGCACCGACTTGCCGAGCTTGGCCGACTGCACCGCGGCGCGGCGCCCGGATGGGCCGCTGCCGATGACCAGCATGTCGTAGTCCATGTCGCCCCGTCCCCTCGGCTCGGCACCTTTTGTTGCGCCGCAGCAAGCTAACGCTATCCGCGCCATGAATTCAACAAGTCAGACGGCGCCGGGCACTCCGTCACCATCTACGGTGGCGAATGGTTCGATCTTGATTCCACCGCGAACCTTCACCATTTCATCAATACGCGGCCCGTGCATTAACCCGGGTTCGATTACGAGGAAATGACATGAACGCTCGCGTTCTCGACGGCGAAATCATCACCAGCAGGCTCGAAGACGTCCGCGCCTATGAGGGCGTGCGCACGCGGCGCATTCTCGCCTTCGTCATCGTTTATTTCATCGTCGCGCTGCTCACCATTCCTTTCGCGATCCTGGTGTTCTTGTTTGGGCTGTTGACGCTCGGCCTCGGCTGGATGCTGTTTTCCATTCTCGTGCCGGCCGTCGCCATCCTCTACATCTGGAACACGCTCGGCAGTAAAGATCAGGCCACCGCTGGCATGAAGATGATGGGCATCCGGCTCGACCGGCTCGACGGCAGCCGCATCGACGGGTTGACTGCCGTCGTCCATTCGGTGTTGTTTTGGGCCGGCAATGTCATCCTCTCGCCGCTGGTCCTGCTGGTGAGCCTGTTTTCCGACCGCAAGCGCATGCTGCACGACCTGCTGCTCGGCACGGTCGTCAGCCGCAGCGGCCGCTGAGCGGCTTTGAAGCGCGGCCGCAGCCTTTGCGCACAAAAGTGAAGACGTCCATTCACACAGGCTTTCACAATCCTGTTGAATTTTTCGGCGTCCGCGCCAAAGGTAGAGCGATTCGCAGGAGTGTTTCCAAGGCTCGATGACGCAGCACCCGACCCAGTCGCCACAGTTCTTTCTGACCGCGCCCTCGCCGTGTCCCTATCTCGAGGGCCAGTTCGAGCGCAAGGTGTTCACCCACCTGGTCGGCGACAAGGCCCCCGAGATGAACGATCTGTTGACGCAGGGCGGGTTCAGGCGGTCGCAGAACATCGCCTACAGGCCGGCTTGCGAGACCTGCCGCGCCTGCGTGTCGGTGCGCATCCTGGCGCAGGAGTTCACCGCCAGCCGCAACATGAAACGCGTCATACAGCATAATTCGGATCTGGTCGGCGCCATGCACGACGCCGAACCCTCCACCGAGCAGTATTCGCTGTTCCGCAGCTATCTCGACGCCCGCCACCGCCGTGGCGGCATGTCCGATATGACCGTGCTCGACTACGCCATGATGGTCGAGGATACCCATGTCGACACCAAGGTCATCGAATACCGTCGCCGCGGACCTGACAGCTTCATCACCGGCAAGGGTCAGGGCGAACTGATCGCCGTGGCGCTCACCGACAAGATGGCCGATGGCCTGTCGATGGTCTATTCCTACTTCAACCCGGATTTCGAGGACCGTTCCCTCGGCACCTTCATGATCCTCGACCACATCGCCCGCGCCAGGGCGATGGGCCTGCCCCATGTCTACCTGGGCTACTGGGTCAACGGCTCGCGCAAGATGAATTATAAGATGCGCTTCCAGCCGCAGGAGCATCTCGGCCCGAAAGGCTGGGAACGCTACAATCACGAAGCGGTTTCGCGCTGATTTCCGCTTTCGGTATTCACCCTTAAATTGTTTCGAGGAGGATGCCGCTGGGCTTCCGGCCGATCGGCGGAAGACCGGGCGGGTCAATTTTGCGCCTCCAAGCCTATCGCGAGAATTGCTGCATGTCTTCGCACAACGACCACCAGAGAGGCCTTCTGATCACCGCCATCGGCGGGTTGACGCTGACCGTCGACATTCCGCTGATCCGGCTCGCCGACGGCGAGGCATGGACGATCCTGCTCTTGCGCACCGGCACGACCTTCGTCGCCACGCTCGTCATCTGGGCCATCTGGCGCTCGCTGAGCGCAAAGGCACCGCAGCTTATCCCGGGCTGGTCAGGGCTCATCGTTGCCGCCCTCTACGGACTCGGCTCGATCGCCTTCACCACCGGCGTCTACAACACCTCGACCGCCAACCTCGTTTTCATCCTGGCCTTCACCACCATGTTCGCGGCCCTTTTGTCGTGGCTATTCCTGAAGGAGAGGCCACAGCCCCTGACGGTCGCAGCGCTGGCATTGATGATCGCCGGCGTCGTGATGATTGTCGGTGATTCCGTCGGAACCGGGCATCTCTTCGGCGACCTGATGGCACTATGCTCCGCCTTCATGATCGCCGCGGCCATCACCATCTCGCGCGCCAGCGGCAAGGATATGGGCTTCACCGCGCTGATCGGAGTCGTGCTGCCACTGGCCATCGCCGCCCTGATGGTTTCCAAGGTGGGTTTTCACGTCAACGCACCGTGGTGGATCGTCTTCAACGGCGCCGTCATCATGCCGATCTCGTTCTTCTGCCTCGCCAACGGTCCGAAATACATTTCCGGGCCGGAAGTGGCGATGTTCTACCTGTTAGAAACCGTGCTGGCGCCGGTCTGGGTGTGGATGATCTTCGCCGAGACCCCGTCGCGCAACAGCCTGATCGGCGGCACGATCCTCATCGTCACCTTGATCGGCCATTCGCTCTGGCAGTTGCACGAGGGGCGTAAGCGCCGCGCCACGCTCGCCGTCAGTCACCCGGCCTGATTCTTTTTCGCGGCGGCGCGTTCGGCGACAATTTCGATCTGCGGCGGTGCATCTTCCTGCTCCGCCGGTTCGGCGGCAGCGAGTTCATCGGTCAGCTCCACCTCGCGCAGCCATTCGCGCCAGATCGCGACCAGCAGGGCCATCAGCACCGGGCCGATGAACAGGCCGAGAAAGCCCATTGTCTTGACGCCGCCGATCAGGCCGAAGAAAGTCGGCAGGAAGGGCAGCTTTATCGGCCCGCCAACCAGCTTCGGGCGCAATGTCTTGTCGACGACGAAGAGTTCGACGGCGCCCCAGATGAACAGCGCCAGGCCGGCCATCGGCGAGCCGCTGGCGGCGAGATAAATCGAGACCAGCGTGAACGACAGCGGCGCGCCGCCGGGGATCAGCGCCATGATGCCGGTCAGTGCGCCGAGCGTCACCGGCGACGGCACGCCGGCCAACCAGTAAGCGATGCCCAGCACCAGCCCTTCGCCGATGGCGATAACCGTCATGCCGGTGACGGTCGAGGAGATCGTCGCCGGCACCACGCGTGAGATCCGTTCCCATCTGGCCGGCAGGATGCGTTCGCCGAGGCGATCGACCTGCCCGGCGAAATGCTCGCCGTCGCGATAGGCGAAGAACAGCGCGATCATCATGAACAGCAGCGTCAGCAAAAGGCCGAAGGCGCTGCCGCCGGCGGCAAGCACGCCGCGATAGATGCTGCCGATATTGGCGCCGCTGATCAGCTGGATCAGTTCGCCGATACCGCCTGGATGGCCAACGTTGACCGTCCATTGTTCATTGAGCCATTCGCCTACCACAGGCAGCGTGGCGATCCAGTGCGGCGTCGGCGCGCCGTAGCGGTTGGTCTCGATCGCCCAGCCGACCCATTCGCGCACCTCGTTGATGGCATAGGTGCCGGCAAGCGCGATCGGCACCACCAGGAAGGTCAGGATGAACAGGATCGCAAGGGTCGCGGCGATCGTGCGGTTGCCGCCGACGCCGGCGAGCAGCCGCCGATAGAGCGGCCAGCTGGCGAAAGCGATCACCAGGGCGGCAAGGACCGGGAATAGGAAGCCGTGGAAGAAATAAACGCCGGCGGCGACGATCAGCACCAGGAGCCAGCGCGCCGCCGACAGCGGCGGAATGACAGCGGCCCTGAGCGGCGTCGACAGGCCAAACAGGCGCTGCTGCCGCTCCGGCTTCTGTATCCTGACTTCCTTCAAGCGACTACCTCCCCAACGCCCCGTGTCGTCCAGATGCGTTATCCCCGCGATTTCCCATGGCGAAGCTTATGCACTGATATAGTGCAGCAATCGTGACGGCATTCCAATTTGGTCGAAAGGAGCCCGAAACAAAAAACCCGCCTTGGCAGGCGGGTCGTCGGTGCGAATCAGCACCATAGCGAAATTAGTAGCATAGCTGCCGGCACAAAGCAAGAACAAAATGCGCCGCCGGGCACGAAAACACGAATTCCCTTTCACCACCTCGCCTGACCGCCCCCCGAAAGGTCATGCTCCTTCGCGCGCCTACCCGAACTTGCCCGTGCGCGGAAAGCCCTTTGGCACCATGCGGCCGGCCGAGGCGCGGGCGCCGATCCATTCGGCAAGCTCGTCACGCGATTTGGTGAAGGTGCGATCTGCCGAATCCTGCCAGGACAGACCGCTTGCGAGCGTGAAGGTCTTGAGGTCGAGGACACCGCCATCCTTGTATTTCTGCAGGCGCACGCCCTTGCCGCGTCCCATCTCCGGGATCTCGGCCAGCGGGAACACCAGCATCTTGCGGTTCTCGCCGACAATGGCGAGATGGTCGCCGGCGACAGTCACGCAGCGCTGGGCCTCGTCGGGCGCCTTGACATTCATCACCTGCTTGCCCTTGCGGGTGTTGGCGACGACCTCCTCTTCCTGCACGATGAAACCGTTGCCGTCATGCGAAACCAGCAGCAGCTTGCGCTTGGGATCATGGACGAAGGCGGTGACGATATCCTGGTCGTTGTCCATGTCGACGATGATGCGGATCGGCTCACCATGGCCACGCCCACCCGGCAGCCGGTCGGCGCCGATCGTGTAGAACTTGCCGCCGGTGGTGAAGACCAGCACCTTGTCGGTCGTCTGGGCATGGAAGGCGAGCTTGAGGCTGTCGCCTTCCTTGAAGGTCAGGGCCGAGTGATCGGTCAGATGACCTTTCATGGCCCTCAGCCAGCCCTTTTCCGATACGACGACGGTGACCGGCTCGCGCTCGATCATGGCGTGGGCGATATCGGTCAGGTCATGTTCGGGTGCATCTGCGAACTCGGTCCGGCGCTTGCCGATCTCGGTCTCGGGCCCATATTTCTGGCGAACATTGGCGACTTCCCACTTGATCGTCGCCCACTGCTTGGCGTCGGACGCAAGTAGCGCCTCGATCTGCTTCTTCTCGCCGGTCAGGCCGTTGAATTCCTCACGAATCTCGAATTCCTCGAGCTTGCGCAGCGCCCTCAGCCGCATGTTGAGGATGGCTTCGGCCTGGGTGTCGGTGAGTGACCAGCGGGCCATCATCACCTGCTTGGGCTCGTCCTCCTCGCGGATGATCCTGATCACCTCGTCGATGTTGAGGTAGGCGATCAGATAGCCGGCGAGGATCTCCAGCCGCCTCTCGATCTCGCCGAGACGGTGCTTGGAGCGGCGGATCAAGACGTCGCGGCGGTGCTCAAGCCACTCCTTGAGCACGCCTTTCAGCGGCAGCACGTTCGGCACCTTGCCGCGCGACAACACGTTCATGTTGAGCGGAAAGCGGCTTTCGAGCTCGGTCAGCTTGAACAGCGATTCCATCATGATGCCGGGATCGACCGAGCGGCTCTTCGGCACCAGCACGACGCGGATGTCCTCGGCGCTCTCGTCGCGGATATCCTCGAGCAACGGAAGCTTGCGCGCAATCAAGAGCTCGGCGATCTTTTCGATCAGCCTGGCCTTCTGGACGCCGTAGGGGATCTCGGTGACGACTATGTTCCAGGTGCCCCTGCCCTGGTCCTCCTGGCTCCATTTCGCCCTGACGCGAAAGCCGCCGCGACCCGTTTCGTAGGCTTCGAGGATCGAGGCTCGGCTGTCGACGATGATGCCGCCGGTCGGGAAATCCGGACCTTGCACGAAGTCCATCAGCTTGGTGACGGGCGCATCCGGATGATCGATCAGGTGAAGCGCGGCGTCGCAAAGCTCGGCCGCATTGTGCGGCGGGATCGAGGTCGCCATGCCGACGGCGATGCCGGACGAGCCGTTGGCAAGCAGGTTCGGGAAGGCGCCGGGCAGCACGGCCGGCTCCTCGTCTTCCTCGTTGTAGGTCGGGCGGAAATCGACCGCGTCCTCGGTGATGCCTTCCAGCAGCAGCGTCGACACGTCGGTCATGCGCGCTTCGGTGTAGCGCATGGCGGCGGCGTTATCGCCGTCGATATTGCCGAAATTGCCCTGCCCGTCGACCAGCGGGTAGCGCATCGAAAAATCCTGCGCCAACCGCACCAATGCGTCGTAGATCGACTGGTCGCCATGTGGATGGAACTTGCCCATCACCTCGCCGACGATGCGGGCGCATTTGGCAAAGCCCTGGTCGGGGTTGAGCCGCAACAAGCGCATGGCATGCATTATGCGGCGATGCACCGGCTTCAACCCGTCGCGCACGTCCGGCAGCGCCCGGTGCATGATGGTCGACAGCGCGTAGGCGAGATAGCGCTCTTCCAGCGCCTTCTTCAGATCGACCGGCTCGATATTGTCGCCGCCGCCAGTTTCAGGCGGCAAAAGCCTTTTTCCCATGGGCTGGCACTAGCCGAGCGGGTGATTCGCGGCAAGAGGCGCCGGCATACCTCCTAAAGCGCGTCGCGTTCGACCGGCCTTATGCGCGCGCTTTAGGTCCTTGTTTTGATCCATGTCGCGCAAAACCGCTGCACACTTTTGCGCGACCTGCATTGTGCAACAGGAATTGGAAGCGTCGCGACGCCGGCCAACATCAATCCGTTACATCCGGCTTCTATCGCAAGCCTGATGGATCGGGTTTGCCTTTGGCCGCGATTTTCGACCATTGTGCCGAGGCCCGCCTTTTTCCGGTCCAGTTCGTCGCTGAATGGTGACGACGCGACGAATTGAAAAGAATTTCAGGACACTCTCAGGGGAGCTCTCGATGACGATCAGACACTCGACACTTATTAAAAGACTGGCTTTTTCGACCTTTTTGCTGACGCTGCCGCTGAATGCGGCGTTCGCGCAGGATACCGCGGTCGCCGACCGGCTGAAGGCTGCCCTCGCCGCCCAGGGCGTCGACCTCTCCTGGACCGGAGTAACCGGCGACACCTCCAGCATGGTTCTGCAAGGCGTAGCGGTCAGACCGGCGGCCGAAAAGGAGGCGCTCAAGATCGGCGACGTCAAGCTCGAAGGCGTGACCGAAGCCAATGGCGGCTATCAAATCGCGACCGTATCGACTTCGCCGTTCGAACACAGCGAAGATGGCGTCACGCTCAATCTCAGCCCCTTCGTCATCCACGACATGACGGTTCCGGCCGAAGGCGCAAGCGGTCCGCTGGGCTCGCTGATGATGTACAAATCGGCCGAGCTCGAAAACATGACCGTCAAGGTCGCCGACAAGCCTGCCTTCTCGATGGACGGGCTTGCCATCGCAATCACGCCGCCGGCCGACGGCAAGGCCATGGCGTTCTCCGGCACCACGGAAAAGTTCACTGCCGACCTGACGCTGGTCGAAGATCCGAAGTCCAAGGAAGTCATCAACGCACTCGGCTACCAGAACATATCGGGCAATCTTGAGATGGAAGGCACCTGGCAGCCTACCGACGGCAAGATGGATTTGTCGAAATACGAAATTTCGGTCGACAATGCCGGCACATTCGGTATGACCTTCAATCTCGGCGGCTACACTCTGGATGTCATCAAATCGATGCAGGAGATGCAGAAGAAGATGGCAGCTCAGCCTGAAGGCGCCGACAATTCGGCGCAAGGCATGGCCATGCTCGGGCTGCTGCAGCAGCTATCGTTCAACAGCGCCTCGATCCGCTTCGACGACGATTCGCTGACCAAGAAGGTGCTCGATTATGCCGGCAAGCAGCAAGGCATGTCCGGCAAGGACATTGCCAACCAGGCCAAGGCGATCGTGCCATTCGGCATGGCGCAGCTCAACAATCCGGAACTGACGGCGCAGGTTTCGGCCGCGGTCAACAAGTTCCTCGACGATCCGCAGAGCATCGAGGTCTCGGCCGAGCCGCCGGCAGCGGTGCCGTTCGCGCTGATCATGGCGGGCGCCATGTCCAACCCGCTCGACCTGCCGAAAACGCTTGGCGTGACGGTTACCGCGAACGAAGACTGACCGAGACAGCCTTCAAGCAAAAAGCCCGGCAGCGATGCCGGGCTTTTTTATGAATCCACAGGACCGGTTCGGAGCGTTTCCTAAACCTCTTTCTTCGTTGCCACGACGCGCAGCGACAATTCGCGAAGCTGCTGCGGACTGGCTTCCGACGGGGCGTTCATCAACAGGTCGTAGGCCTGCTGGTTCATCGGGAACATGGTCACTTCGCGCAGGTTCCTGGCACCGACCAGAAGCATGACGACACGGTCGATGCCGGCCGCCATGCCGCCATGCGGCGGCGCGCCATACTGGAAGGCACGGTAAAGGCCGCCGAAGCGTTCCTCGACGGTTGCGCGGTCCAGCCCGACCGTTTCGAACGCCTTGACCATGGTTTCCGGCAGATGGTTGCGAATGCCGCCTGAGGCGATCTCGAAACCGTTGCAGACCATGTCGTACTGGAACGCCTTGATGCCGAGCAGATCCTCGCCGTTAAGCGCATCGATGCCACCTTGCGGCATCGAGAACGGATTGTGCGCGAAGTCGATCTTCTTCTCCTCCTCGTTCCATTCGAAGAACGGGAAGTCGACGATCCAGCACAATTCGAAGCGATCACGGTCGACAAGGTTGAGCTCCTCGCCGGCGCGGGTGCGCGCCGCACCCGCGAAGGAGACGAATTTCTTCGGGTCGCCGGCGACGAAGAAAGCGGCATCGCCATCGGCAAGGCCGAGTTGTTGGCGGATCGCCTCCGTGCGCTCCTCGCCGATGTTCTTGGCCAGCGGCCCGGCGCCTTCGAGCTTCTCGCCCTCCTTGCGCCAGAAGATGTAGCCCAGCCCGGGCTGGCCCTCGCCTTGCGCCCATGAGTTCATGCGGTCGCAGAAGGCGCGCGAACCGCCGGTCTTGGCCGGAATGGCCCAGACCTCGGCCTTCGGATCGTTGGCAAGGATGTTGGCAAATACCTTGAAGCCGGAATCGCGAAAATGATCGGAGACGGCTTGCATCTCGATCGGGTTGCGCAGGTCCGGCTTGTCGGTGCCGTATTTGCGCATGGCGACATCATAGGCGATGCGCGGAAACTTCTGCGTCACCGGCTTGCCGGCGGCAAAGGTCTCGAACACGCCCCGCATCACCGGCTCCATGGTGGTGAACACGTCCTCCTGCTCGACGAAGCTCATCTCAACGTCGAGCTGGTAGAATTCACCCGGCAGACGGTCGGCGCGCGGGTCCTCGTCGCGAAAGCACGGCGCAATCTGGAAATAGCGGTCGAAGCCGGACACCATGATCAGCTGCTTGTACTGCTGGGGGGCCTGCGGCAGCGCGTAGAAAGTGCCGGGGTGAATGCGCGACGGCACCAGAAAGTCGCGCGCCCCTTCCGGCGACGAGGCGGTCAGGATCGGCGTCGAGAATTCGGTGAAGCCGACCTCGCCCATCAGCTTGCGCATCTCGGCGATGATTTTCGTCCGCGCGACGATGTTCTTGTGCAGCGTGTCGCGCCGCAGATCGAGAAAGCGGTATTTGAGGCGGATGTCCTCCGGATAATCCGGCTCGCCGAAGACCGGCAGCGGCAATTCCCTGGCCGCCGACAGAACCTCGATCTCGCGCGCGAAAATCTCGATCTCGCCGGTCGGCAAATTAGGGTTCACGGTGTCGGCGAGGCGCGCCTTGACCTCGCCGTCGACGCGGACGACCCATTCGCCGCGCAGGGTCTCGGCAATCTTGAAGGCGGGCGAATCCGGATCGGCGACGATCTGGGTCAGGCCGTAATGGTCGCGCAAATCGATGAACAGCAGGCCGCCATGGTCGCGCACGCGATGCACCCAGCCCGACAGGCGAACGGCGGAGCCGACGTCGCTCTTTCTCAACTGGGCACAGGTATGGCTGCGGTAACGATGCATTGTCATTGCTAGGTCCGGATGTTGGTTGCGGCCAAAGCACGATGGCCCGGCCTGAAAATTTGCGCGAAAAGCACATGAGAGTGTGCATTTGTCAAGGCAAGCGGCGCCCGGGACGAGTTCGCGTTCTTCCCGCCCCTGTCCCACCGGCATCAATTTATGCCAGAGGCGTTAATCCGAGTTCGCTGCTCTGTCCAGCAGTTCAATTATGCACCTCATCCCTTGACCCCGCCTGCGGTGAGGCCGGAGATGATCTTGCGCTGGAAGATCAGGACGAGGATGACGAGCGGCACGGTGACGATCACCGATGCGGCCATGATGTTGCCCCACGGGATCTCGAACTGCGAGCTGCCGGAGAGCAGCGCAATGGCGACCGGCACGGTTCGCTGCTCGTTGTTGGAGGTAAACGTAAGCGCGAACAGAAATTCGTTCCACGCACCGATGAAGGCGAGAAGCCCGGTGGTCGCCAGCGCCGGCCACATCAGCGGCAGGAAAACGCGGCTGATGATGATCCAGGGCGTGGCGCCGTCGAGGATCGCCGCTTCCTCCAGCTCGATCGGCAGGTCGCGAACGAAGGCGGTGAGCACCCAGACGGTGAACGGCAAGGTGAAGATCATATAGGACAAGATCAGCGCGAACGGCGAATTGTAGAGGCCGAAGGCCCGGATCAGCTCGAACAGACCGGCAAGCACCGCCAATTGCGGGAACATCGAGACGGACAGGATAATGAGGAGCAGAGCCGAGCGGCCGCGGAAGCGGATGCGCGCCAGGGCATAGGCGGCGGTGACGCCGAGGAACAGCGAAATGACGACAACGGCGCTCGAGATGAACAGCGAGTTCACGAGGTTGCGCAGGAAGGTCCCTTCGGTGAAAACGGTCTTGTAATTGCTGAAGGTGATCGTCTTCGGCCAATAGTCGATCTGGAAGAGCGCCGTCCCGGATTTCAGGCTGGTGACGATGGCGTAGTAAAACGGGAATACCGCGACGACGACGATAACGGCGACGAGGAGGTAGAAAGCCGTGCGCTTGACGATCCACATGGTCAGCAGCCCCACATGATCAATAGTCCTTGTCCAGTCTTATCCGGCCGAGCCACAGAACGAGCATGGTCAGCAAAGCGAGGATGAGGAAGAGCAGCGTCGAGGCGGCGGAGCCGTAGGCAAACTTGTCGAACTCAAACAGGCTCTCGCGGGCAAACACCGACATCGACTTGGTGTGGATATTGTTTGGCGTGAGCACGTAGATCAGGTCGAAGATGCGCAGCGCATCGAGACCGCGGAAGATCATGGCCACCATCAACGCCGGCCGGATGAGCGGCAAGGTGATCTTCCAGAAAACTTTCCACGCGCCGACGCCGTCGAGCTTGGCGACCTCGTAGATTTCTTGTGGAAGCATCTGGAGGCCGGCGAGAATGAGAAGCGCCATGAACGGGGTCGCCTTCCAGATGTCGACAATGAGGATGGCGACCATGGCCGTGTCGGCGCTAGCCGTCCAGGCGATCTTGGTGCCGATCAGGCCGAGCTTGAGAAGGACGTCGTTGATGATGCCGAACTGGTCGTTGAGCATCCACTGCCACATTTTCGCCGAGACGATCGTCGGAATGGCCCAAGGGATTAGTATCGCGGCGCGCACGATGCCGCGGCCGCGAAACTTGGTGTTGAGCACCAGCGCGACGATCATGCCGAGCACCGTCTCGCAGGTTACCGAAATCACCGCGAAGCGCACCGTATTCCAGACGGCGCGCCACCAGACCGGATCGGCGAGCAGCCCGTCATAGATGACGCGGCCGCTCGGCATTTGCAGGATGGAGAAATAATTGGCGAAGCCAACCCAGCGACGGGCTTCGAGGTCGGCGAGCGAGGCATCGGTGAAGCCGAAATAGATCGTGCGCATCAACGGCCAGCCGGCGACGGCGGCGAGCACGATGAGCATCGGGGCAAGCAGCAGCCATGCCGAGCGCACACGCTGACGCGCCAGCAGCGAGCCTGAGCGCGGCGAGGTCACCAGGCGGTGCCCTTGAGCCTGGTCAAGGAGAACTCCAGATCGGCAAGGTTGTCGGCGGCCGTGCCCTCGCCGGACATGGTGTTGTGGACGGCGGTCCAGAACTCGCTCGATGCCTCATTGTACCTGGTCTTGGCCTGGGCCGAGGGACGCGGCACCGCGTTGAGGACAACTTCCTTCCAGCGCGGGATAACCGGCTGGGCGCTGGCGATGTCGGCATCGTCATAGAGCGCCTGAATGGTCGGCAGATATGCCCCCTTCAAGGCGCGGTACTTCTGCATCTGAGGCGAAGCGATCCATTTGACCAGCTCGACGGCTGCGGCCGGGTTCTTCGAATATTTGGAAACCGCAAGATTCCAGCCGCCAAGCGTTGCTGCCGGGCGGGCGCCCTCACCCGACCCGGACGGCAGCGTCGTCACCTCGAACTTGCCTTTGATGGGGGAGCTTTCGCTGTTGCCAAGCGCATAGGCGTAGGGCCAGTTGCGCATGAAGACGGCGTTGCCGGTCTGCCAGACACCGCGCGACTCTTCTTCCTGATAGGCCAGAATGCCGGGAGGCGAGATGGTTCCCACCCAGCTCCTCGCCATTTCCAGCGCCGCGGCTGCTTGCGGATTATTGATGGAGATCGTGCCGTCCGGCTCGATGATCTGACCACCGCCGTTCGACTTCACCCATTCGAGTGCATCGCAGGTCAGTCCCTCATAGGCGTTGCCCTGGAAAACGAAGCCCCACATGTCCTTGTTGCCGCCCTCGCGTTCCTTGTCCATGACAAGCTTGGCAGTATCGGCAAGCTCGGCCCAGCTGGTCGGGACCTTGGCGCCGTATTTGTCGAGGAGATCCTTGCGGTAGTAGAGCGCCGGAGCGTCGGTGAATATCGGCAAGGCGACGAGCTTGCCGTCGACGGTCTGCGATTTGATGATCGATGGGAAATGAGCGCCGACGACATCCTTGGTCGCCGCGGTCAGGTCGACGAGCTGCTTTGCAAGCTGGGGGGCCCAAATGACGTCCGTCTGATAGAGGTCAACGTCGCTGTTTCCAGCGGCAAGCCACAGCCTGTATTGACTAAACTGGTCGGTCCCCGAGGGCGGCACCGGAACCACGCTAACCTTGTTGCCGGTCTTCTTCTCGTATTGATCGAGGATCTCGCGAAGGATTCTCTGGCCGTTGCCGGTATCGCCCGACACCATGGCGAGGTCGACAGCCCGCGCCGGCCCGGCCGCCAGAACTGCGGCCACGGCAAATCCAGCGAATGCGGAACGAAACTTCATGATGTCGGATCTCCCTTTGGAGCTTCAGGCAGCAGCAGAAACGGACGTCGATGCCCGACACCGTCCTCAGCACACCCGCAGCTCACAAGACGCGCATTCGCCCACCAGCACTGAACTACAAAGATACGCCTTGAGTTCCCAACACGGAACGTCCGGCGCGAAGCGGCAGCCCCCGGCTGGCCCCAACGCCTCCGGGAATTGCCGCTGGCATTGGCGAAGGCGATGGTTCAAGAAGGATCAACGACAGGCTTTCCTTCATGTCCTCCATCCGCCCGCTGATCCCGCTCCTGATCGCCGCCGGCATCCTGCTCGGCGGCAACGGCCTGCAGAGCACTTTGATTGCGCTGCGTGGTGCGCAGGAGGGTTTTCCCGCTTCCTCTATCGGCCTGATGGGCACGTTCTATTTCGCCGGCTTTTTGCTCGGCTGCCTTGCCGTCACCCGCATCATGAAGTCCGTCGGCCATGTGCGCGCCTTTTCCGCGCTGGCGGCGATCGCCTCGGCGGGAACGCTGCTGCTGGTGCTGGTCATCGATCCGGTGATGTGGTGCGCCGTGCGCTTTGCCGGCGGGTTCTGCTTTGCCGGCCTGTTCACCATCATGGAAGCCTGGCTGAATTCCGGCGTCACCAACACCGACCGGGCGCGGGTGCTTGCCATTTACCGCATGGTCGACATCGGTTCGGTGACGGGCGCCCAATTCCTGATCCCGATCTTCGGCGCTGGCGGCTTTGCCATCTTCGCCATCATGTCGATGATGATCACCGTGTCGCTGGTGCCGGTTTCGCTCGGCGACCGCTCCAACCCGACGCCGCCGGAAGACGTCAAACTCGATTTGGCACGCGTCTGGCGCATCTCGCCGCTTGGCTGCTTCGGCTGCATCGCCGTCGGCGTCACCAACAGCGCCTTCCGCACCCTGTCGCCGGTCTATGCCGAGCAGATCGGCATGTCGGTCGCCGACGTCGTCACCTTCGTCAGCGTCGGCATTTTCGGCGGCGCCATCATCCAATACCCGCTTGGCTATCTCTCCGACCGCTGGGACCGGCGCTCGGTGCTGCTGATGACGACGTGCTGTGCGATGGTGGCGGCACTGGCGCTGGCGTTCGTGGCAGGCGGCAGCCCGTTCCTCAACTTCCTGCTCGTCTTTATCTTCGGCTGCTTTGCCATGCCGCTCTATTCGTTGTCGGCGGCGCATTCCAACGACCGCGCCGACAAGGGCGAGTTTGTGCTGATCAACGCAGCCTTGATGCTGTTTTATTCCTTCGGCGCCATTGGCGGCCCCTTCGCAGCCTCGACGGTGATGCAATATTTCGGGCCGAGCGCGCTGTTCGTGTTCAGCGCCACCGTCTATGCGATCTTCGTGGCGGTCATCCTTTTCCGGATGCGGGCGCGCTCTGCTGTGCCGGCGAGCCATCGCAGCCGTTTTACGGCGCTGTTGCGCACATCGACGGTTTTTGCCCGGTTGGCGAAGCGGAATGCCGATCCCGATGAACCCGCAAAGCCCGATAAAGGTGCTTGCGCTTGACGAAAGCGCGCGCGGCTGAAATTGAAAGAGACCCTATCCCTTGCCAAAAGCGATTTGATGCACGTCATCACCACCCAGAACGAACTCGAGACCGTTATTGCCGCTTTCGAAAAGGCGGAATTCGTCACCGTCGATACCGAATTCATTCGCGAGACGACCTTCTGGCCGATCCTGTGCCTGATCCAGATGGCAGCGCCCGGCGTGACGGCGCTGATCGATCCGCTGTCGCCCGACATCGACCTGAAACCGTTCTTCAGGCTGATGGCCAACGAGGCGATCGTCAAAGTCTTCCATGCGGCGCGGCAGGACATTGAAATCATTGTGCATCTCGGCGATCTGGTGCCGCATCCGGTGTTCGACACCCAGGTCGCGGCGATGGTCTGCGGCTTCGGCGACAGCGTCTCCTACGACCAGTTGGTGCAGCGCATCACCGGCGCGCGGCTCGACAAGTCGTCGCGTTTCACCGACTGGCGCCATCGTCCACTGTCCGAAAAGCAGCTCGACTACGCGCTCGCCGACGTCACCCATCTGATCGAGGTCTACAAGCACCTCAGCGCCGAGCTGGTGCGGGAAAACCGCGCCCACTGGCTGAACGAGGAGATGGACGTGCTGACCTCGCGCGAGACCTACGATCCGCATCCCGAGGATGCCTGGAAGCGGCTCAAGATGCGGCTGCGCAAGCCGCAGGAACTGGCGATCGTGCAGGCGGTGGCCGCCTGGCGCGAACGCGAAGCGCGCGAGCGCGACGTGCCGCGCGGCCGGGTGCTCAAGGACGATGCGATCTACGAAGTGGCGCAGCAGGCGCCGCGCGATACGGCGGCGCTGAGCAAGCTGCGTACCACGCCGAAGGGCTGGGAGCGCTCGTCGACGGCGACGGCACTGCTTGGCGCAGTCAACGCTGCCCTGGCGCTGCCCAGGGAAGAGATGCCGAAGCTGCCGAAGAGCTTCCAGCCGCCGGAGGGGTCGAGCGCCGCGGCGGAGTTGCTGAAGGTGCTGCTGCGGATCGTTGCCGAAAAGGAAGGTGTCGCATCGAAGGTACTCGCCTCCAGTGACGACATCGATCGCATCGCTGCAGAGGGCGAGGACGCCGATGTGCCGGCATTGCAAGGCTGGCGGCGCGCCGTCTTTGGCGAGGCCGCGCTCAGGCTGGTGCGCGGTGAACTCGCGATCAGGTTCGACAAGCGCAAGATCGCCGTGTTCGATTTGTAGGCTTGAGCTTGCTCAGACAAAGCCGAGCAGATGCAGCGCCAGCCATATCCAGCCAAGTGCGAGAACGACCGCGCCCACGTAGAATGCCCTGCTGCGCAGGATTAGCCGATTGCTGGTCAAGTGGACCGATGCGTGAAGATAGCGTGAGACGACAAATATCCACATCAGCGCCAAGGTCAGATAATTGACGCCATTGGTCACGTGCAGCGTCAGGCATAAGACGTAGAAAAGCACCGGCAGTTCGAACTGGTTGCTCAGATTGTTGGCGACGGTGATGCTGGAACCAGGCTCCGTTGAGCGCGTCTTGAACTGGCCGGTCTTGGCTTCGCCCGATCTGACCGCACCATGGCGGCGCCGGCCCATTACGACATAGACGATATAGACCAGCAGCACCTGCGCCAGCATCGGCCAGAAGATCGCGGTCTGGTTCAAGACGCCCCCTGTCGTTGTCACCCAGCCTTCAAGGCCGTTTCTGAGCCATCAGAATGAAAGCCGCAATGACGATCACCAGCACCGCCAGAAGCGCGAATTTGGTGACGATCAGCGCTGAGGCAAAGGATAGCGAATCCGGATTGGCAGACAGGAAATCGGACAAAAGACGAGCCACGGCGATGTTCTGGGCATAGTCGGCGAGCGTGTAGGGCAGCACCAGCACAGCTGCGAATATCGACTGGGTTTGCGCAGGCAGTGCACGGAAATTCTTCAGCCGCCGGCCCGTTGCCAGGATCAGGCTGACCATCGTCAGCGACAGCAGCGCCGGAAACAGCAGGTCGAAGGTCAGGTAATGCCAGACGAGAATGATCTCGCTGCCACGCCGGCCGAGCGCCGTCAGCCAGGCCATGCCCTCATCCGGGGTGAAACCGGCATAGCGCATGTCGAGCGACGGAAGTCCGCCGCTCAATTGGCGAAAATAGAGGAACTCCATCGCCGTCATGATGATGAAAACCGCCACGGTGGCGAAACAGAGTGCGGCGGCGTGGCGCGACAGCCGCAGGATCATCGCCGCCAGATTGCGCCAAGGCGCATGGCGATCATGCTCCGCCAGGATAATTCGGGCTTTCGCGGGTAATCGTGACGTCATGGGCGTGGCTTTCACGAAGTCCGGCATTGGATATCCGCACAAAAGTGGCGCGCTCGCGGAAATCGGCAAGGTCGCGGCCACCGACATAACCCATAGCGGCTTTCAGGCCGCCCGCAAGCTGGTGCAGCACGCCAGACACAGGTCCTTTGTACGGCACCTGCCCTTCGATGCCTTCCGGGACCAGTTTCAGCGTGTCGCGCACCTCGGCCTGGAAGTAGCGATCGGCGGAGCCGCGCGCCATCGCGCCGACCGAGCCCATGCCGCGATAGGCTTTGAAGGAGCGGCCCTGGTGCAGATAGACCTCGCCCGGGCTCTCGTCGGTGCCGGCCAGCAACGAACCGATCATCGCCGCGCTGGCGCCGGCGGCCAGCGCCTTGGCCAGATCGCCCGAATATTTGATGCCGCCATCTGCAATGACCGAGACACCCGATTTTTGCGCCGTCTCGACCGCCGACATGATTGCCGAGAGCTGCGGCACGCCGACGCCGGCGACGATGCGGGTGGTGCAGATGGAGCCCGGCCCGATGCCGACCTTGACCGCGTCGGCGCCAGCATCGATCAGCGCCAGCGTGCCTTCCGCTGTGGCGACGTTGCCGGCCAGGATGCGAACCGAGTTGGAAAGCTTCTTGGCCCGCGTCACCGCATCCAGGACGCGCTGCGAATGACCGTGCGCGGTGTCGATCACCAGAAGGTCGACGCCGGCGTCGATGAGGCGCTCGGCCCGCTCGAAACCGTCATCGCCGACGCTGGTGGCGGCGGCGGCGCGCAAGCGTCCCTGCGCATCCTTGGTGGCGTGCGGGTTGAGCTGCGACTTCTCGATGTCCTTGACCGTGATCAGCCCGACGCAATTGCCGTCCCGATCGACCACAACCAGCTTCTCGATGCGGTGCTGATGGAGCAGCCGCTTGGCCTCGTCCTGATCGACGTTCTCCTTGACGGTGATCAGGTTCTCGCGGGTCATCAGCTCATAGACCTTCTGCGCCGGGTCGGAGGCGAAGCGGACGTCGCGGTTGGTCAGGATGCCGACGAGCCGGCCGACGGTGTGGCCGCCGGTGCCGCCGTTCTCGACCACCGGAATGCCCGAAATGCTGTAGGTGCGCATCAGACCCAGCGCATCGGCCAGCGTCGCCTCGGGACCGATGGTGACGGGGTTGACCACCATGCCGGATTCGAATTTCTTTACCTGCCGCACCTGCTCGGCCTGTTCGGCCGGCGAGAAATTGCGGTGGATGACGCCGATGCCGCCGGCCTGGGCCATGGCGATGGCAAGCCGCGCCTCGGTGACCGTGTCCATGGCGGCCGACAGGATCGGCACGTTGAGGTCGATGTCGCCGGCGATGCGGGTGCGGATGTCGGTCTCGCCAGGCATGACCTCGGAATGACCGGGCTGCAGCAGCACGTCGTCAAAGGTCAGCGCCAATGCGCCGGTGGACGTCTCGATGATTTTTGCCATGGCCAGCCCTCGGAATGCAGGAAAGGCGCTCGCCCTGGATGGACAGCGCCGACTCGTCTTCTTCCCTTTCAGGATTGGCGCTGGCTCGTAACACGTCCCGTCGCCGTTGAAAAGCCGATGGTTGTATAGTGGCGACGATGCATTTTGCCTCAGGTGCTGCGCACGACTTGCGGTCGCACAAACGTGACAGCAAATTAATGCGACATCCGGGCCAAGGCGTGATAACCGCCCTACGTGTCGGTTTGGCCCCAAGGCCGGCAAGCAATAGCGACGCACATTTCAAGGCCGGATCCATCGTGAACCGCACCATTCCGCTTATTCTGGCGGTCGCTCTATTCATGGAAAACATGGATTCGACCGTCATTGCGACATCGTTGCCGGCGATCGCCATCGACATCCACACCAGCCCGATCGCGCTCAAGCTGGCGCTGACCGCCTATCTGGTATCCCTGGCGATCTTCATTCCGATCAGCGGCTGGATGGCCGACCGCTTCGGCGCCAAGAATGTCTTCCGCGCCGCGATCGCCGTGTTCATCATCGGCTCGGTCGCCTGCGCCATGTCCAATTCGTTGCCGGCTTTCGTGGTCTCACGCTTCCTGCAAGGCATTGGCGGCGCCATGATGACGCCGGTCGGACGCCTGGTGCTGGTACGCGCCACGCCGAAAAGCGAACTCGTCGCCGCCATGTCGTGGCTGACCGTCCCGGCTCTGGTCGGCCCCCTGGTCGGTCCACCGGTCGGCGGCTTCATCACAACCTATTTCACCTGGCACTGGATTTTTCTGATCAATGTACCGATCGGGCTGATCGGGATCTGGCTGGCCACGCGTTTCCTGCCGAAGACCGACGCCGCGCAGACGCCGCCGCTCGATTTCATTGGTTTCGTGCTGAGCGGGCTGGCGGCATCGGGCATTGTGTTCGGCCTGTCGGTGGTCAGCCTGCCGGCCCTGCCGCCGGCTGCCGGCTTTATCACCGTTGCCGTCGGGCTGGCATCGGCGGTGCTTTATCTGCTGCACGCGCGCCACGCCAAGAATCCGCTGCTGGCGCTCGAGCTGTTTCGCAATCGGGTGTTCCGCTCATCGGTGCTCGGCGGCGGACTGTTCCGCATCGGCATTGGTGCCGTACCTTTTCTTTTGCCGCTGATGTTCCAGATCGGTTTCGGGCTGACGCCGTTCCAGTCCGGCATGATCACCTTCGTCTCGGCAATCGGCGCCATAGGCATGAAATTCGTCACTGCCCTGATCTTCAGGGTCGCGGGCTTCCGCCGTGTGCTGATTTCAGGCTCGCTCGTCGCGGCCGCGTCCATCGCCGTCAACGGCCTGTTCACACCCGACACACCCTATGGGCTGATCCTCGCCATGCTGCTCGCCGGGGGCTTCATCCGTTCGATGTTCTTCACCGGCATCAACGCGCTTGCCTATGCCGAGATTTCAGCAGCCGACACCAGCAAGGCGACGCCGATCACCGCGGTGTTCCAGCAGTTGGCAATCGCGCTCGGTGTGGCGCTGGCCGGCGGCATCCTGGAAGTGTCGACCAAGATCCATGGCGGCCCACTGACGCTGAGCGACTTCCACACCGCCTTCTTCATCGTAGCGGCGATGTCGGCGGCAGCCTCGCTGTCGTTCATGCGGCTGGCGCCGGACGCCGGCAATGCCGTGTCGGGACATGGCCGACTGACACCGCCGAAGACGCTGGAGCCGGTGAGCCCGCCGGGGAGTTGACCTTTGCTCGTACTTGCGGACGCCGGAGGCGCGCCCCTCTGTCCTGCCGGACATCTCCCCCACGTGGGGGGAGATCGGACGTGACATCGGCTTTCGCCAATATTCAACGTTGCAGGATTAGACAGCGCGCCGAAGCTGCCAATCTCCCCCCTCGTGGGGGAGATGTCCGGCAGGACAGAGGGGGGCGCGAAGGATCGCTACAGAGCGATTTTCACGCCGCGCCGTTTCCGCCTTTAAAATCCTTCGCCAACAAATACAGCTCCACCGACTCATCGCGCGAGGCCGGCGGCTTGACGTGATGGACCGAGCGGAAATTCCGCTTCAGCCTCGCCAGCAATTCGTTTTCGGCGCCGCCCTGAAAGGTCTTGGCGAGGAAGTGGCCGCCCGGCTTCAGTACCGACAGCGCGAAATCGGCCGCCACCTCGCAAAGATACATGGTGCGGATGTGGTCGGTCCGCTTGTGGCCGGTGGTGGGTGCGGCCATGTCGGAGAGCACGATGTCGGGCTGGCCGCCCAGCGCCTCGGCCAGCTTCTGCGGCGCCTGAGGATCGAGGAAATCCATCAGCAGCACCGGCGCGCCCGGCACCGCGTCCATCTCCAAATAGTCGATGCCGACGACGTTCGGGTGTTCCGCGGTAGATTTCGTACGTGCGGCAGCGACCTGGCACCAGCCGCCGGGTGCCGCACCAAGGTCGATCACCTTCATGCCTGGCTTGAGCAAATGGTGCTTGTCGTCGATCTCGATCAGCTTGTAGGCGGCGCGCGAGCGATAGCCGTCTGCCTTCGAGCGCTGGACATAGGGATCGTTGATGTGGCGCTGCAGCCAGCGGCGCGACGATTCCTTCAAGCCGCTTTTCTTCTTGATCTTCGTCTTCAGCACGCGAATGCCGGCGGAGCTCGGTCTTTCCGGTTTCTTGGTCATTGCTTTATTGCCTGTTTGAGCATGATCTTGTCCGAAAACCGGCAGCCACTTTTCGGGATCATGCTCTGCCCCGCCCGCTGTTTCGCCAGACGCCGTCATCGGCCATCAATTCGCTCAATATGCCTTCGCGCAAGCCGCGGTCGGCGACACGCAGCCGCTCCGACGGCCAGACGGCACGTATCGCCTCCAATATGGCGCAGCCGGCCAGAACCAGGTCGGCGCGGTCGGCGCCGATGCAAGGATTGGCGACGCGTTGCTGGAAATCCCAGCCGACCAGCTTTTCGACCATGCGATCAACGCTGTCCCGATCCATCCACAGCCCGTCGACGCGGCGGCGGTCGTAGCGTTCGAGATCGAGATGGACGCCGGCCAGCGTCGTCACCGTGCCCGACGTGCCGAGCAAATGGAATTTCGGGCTGGACAGAAGGTGGCTTAGCCGGTCGCGCCCGTCGAAGGCGCGCAGCCGCATTGCGACATCCTCGACCATGGCGCCAAAGATCTCGCGCGTTACCGTGCGGCCGCCAAAACGCTCGGCCAGCGAGACGACGCCGACCGGCAGCGAGGTCCACGAGACGATATGGTTGGCAAGCCTTGGCGAGCGCTGGCCGGTGAGGTCGATCAGCGCGATTTCGGACGAGCCGCCGCCGATATCGAACAGCACGACGCCTTGCGTGTCGCGCTCGACCAGCGAGCCGCAGCCCGACACCGCCAGCCGCGCCTCGGTCTGGCGGTCGATGATCTCGAGCTTCAGGCCGGCCTCGCGCTCGACACGCTCGAGGAACTCGACGCCGTTGGCGGCGGTGCGGCAGGCCTCGGTGGCGATCAGCCTGGCCTTCCTGACCTTGCGGTTGCGCAATTTGTCACCGCAGATCTTCAGCGCCTCGACCGCGCGGTCCATTGCAGCGTCGCCGAGCCGGCCGTTGGCGGTAAGGCCTTCGCCCAGCCTGACGATGCGCGAGAAGGCATCGATGACGCGGAACTGGCCATGACGCGTCGGCACCGCGACCAGCAGACGGCAATTGTTGGTGCCGAGATCGAGCGCGGCAAACACCGGCAACTCCTGCAGCGGTGGTGGCGTGCGGGCACCTTGCCCCGGCCTCGGCGACGTTGCCGGGGCTGAGGGCGGAGGCGCGTAAGCCGCTGGCTGGGGCGGGCGCGCGGCCGGGGTCTCGTTGGCGGCAGGCACCGAAGCGCCGGTAGCCAGCGGACGAGCCTCGTCGCGTGCGAAAACCTTGCGCCCGCGCCGGCGCTTGCGCCGCTTCTTGGGTTTGCCGTTCTGATGCGGGCCTTTTTGGTCCTGGCCCTTTTGGTGCTGGGACGTGTCGCCACCCTGTCCATTGCCGGACCGGGGCTGCACCTGACGGCCGTAGCGTCCGGTGGATGGGCTTGCCTGGCCGGACGGCGTCGGCGAACCCCTGGACACGCCCACTTCCGGCGCACCAGCGCCGGCTTCGTGGTCTTCCACTGTGGTTCCTTCCGGCGCCGCGCGAACCGGAGACCGGACGCAGCAGGCGCATTTACATGTTCAAGTTGCCGCCAGACTATCAGCGCCGGGCCGGATCACCAAGAGTGCTCGTGGCGAATTTTGCTGGCGGCATTGTCTCGCCCCTGCCCTCGGCGGAGGATGGCGCGCCTTCCCGGTTGAATAGCCGGCTTCAATGAGGCATTTCTGAAATGGAAACATTCGGGACCGCGGGCGGTTTTCCTGCTGCGAACCGGAAAACGGGTACGGGCTGCAACGCATGATCCTCGGGCCATGAACTGGAGGCGCTATTTCTGGCCCGTGATCGGCATCGCCGCGGTGGTGTTTTCGCTGTGGCTGCTGCTGCACGAATTGCGCGGCATCTCGCTCGACGATGTCTGGGCCGGGATAATCGCCATTCCGGCGCGCGGCTGGGTGCTGGCGGCGCTGAGCTCGGTCGTCGCCTATGCCTCGCTCGCCGGCTACGACCACATCGCGCTGCTGCACATCGGCAAGAAAGTATCGTGGCTGTTCGTCACTTTCTGCTCGTTCACCACCTACGCACTGTCGCACAATATCGGCGGCTCGGTATTTTCCGGTGCGGTGATCCGCTACCGCGCCTACGGCACCAAGGGCCTGACCGGGCAGGATGTCGGCGTTCTGGTGGCGATCTGCTGGATCACCTTCGTGCTGTCGACGCTGTTCGTCTCAAGCATCGTGCTGCTGCTCGAGCCCGAGGTGATCGACCGGTTTTCCGGCATACCGCATCATCGGCTGTCGCAAGCAGCTGGGTTCGCCATGCTGCTCGTGGTGGCGGCCTATGTCTTCGGCAGCTGGCTGCATCTGAGACCACTCAGGATCGGCAGCTTTCAGCTGCACTACCCGGCGCTGCCGATCGTGGCGCGGCAATTGCTGGTCGGCCCGATCGAGCTGCTGGCGGCGGCGGCGATCATCTTCTTTGCCCTGCCCGCCACCGGCAATCCCGGCTATTTCATCGTGCTCGGCGTGTTCCTGGTGTCGTTCTCGATCGCGCAGATCTCGCATGCGCCGGGCGGGCTCGGCGTCTTCGAGGTGGTGTTCCTCGCGGGCTTGTCACATATGGACCAGGTCGGCGTGCTGGCGGCGCTGCTGGTGTTCCGGCTGTTCTACCTGATCATACCGCTGCTGATCGCGCTCGGCGTGGTGCTGCTTTTCGAGCACTCGCAATACAGCCGCAGCGAGAGTTGAAGGCTGGGGCAATCGCGTCAGGCCCTGATGACGACCTCATGTATGTGAGACGATCAATCCTCGAAGTCGGCGCCGCCCCTCATCTGCCTGCCGGCATCTTCTCCCCGTGAAGGACGGGGAGAAGGGGCTAGCCGCAACGCTGGCGCCCCCTCTCCCCGTCCGTCCCGGGGGGCGGGGTAGGGTGAGGGGCAGG